>NZ_JAKRFW010000065.1:0-23340 GCF_022347905.1 Pseudoalteromonas sp. Of11M-6
TGCTGTTTGATTTTTGTTCTCCTGAGTGTGTTTTGGTCGCGACGCTCGACTTGCCGCCTAGTAATCTAGGCAAAAGTTGAGCAACAATGAACAAAGCGCTCTCAGGTGAACCCAAAGGGCAGCGCTTGATTGGCATTTCTACTGTGTTCTCGCCTGACTCACATAGAACAACTATGCTACGCAGGCTCTGCCTTGTATAAATACCATTCAAACTGCTGCAAAAACAAACTTGAAAGATAAACAGGCCCTAGTCAAAATGACTCACAGTAAATAACAACAATAGAGCAGCCTATGAAAATTATTCCTTTACAACCAGAACATTTCGAGCGTGTTATCGCACTTGGTAATCTCGTTCATGGTGATAATTATCTTGATAACGCGGGCATTGAACAAATGCACCAAAAAGGCTGTAAAAACGGTATTAATGCTTCCTTTGTTGCCCTAAACGATGAAGGCGAATTACTCGGTTTTAGAACATCATATAGCGCCGGACAATGGCCTATAGATAGGTGGAGTTCACCGTCTTTGTGGCCTGTTGATCAAAATGATATGGCATATTTTAAATGTATCGCGGTATCACCGAACGCACAGGGCCAAGGTATTGGACCCCAATTACTAAAACACGCAATAACAGCATTAACACAACAAGGCGCGAGAGCTGGCGTTGCACATCTTTGGAAACAAAGCCCAGGTAACGGTGCCGTTAAATACTTCACTAAGGCCGGTGGCAAACTGATTAAAGTCCATGATGATAAGTGGTTAGACGACTGTATCTATCACGGCTATGTCTGTACTATTTGTGGTACTGAATGCCATTGCCAAGCAGCAGAAATGGTATTGGAGTTTTAAGATGTCAGGGTTTGATCCACTCACTCAGCCACATTGCCAAGGCCAAGCTTTTGCCAATAGCTACTGGGCTGCAACCTGCCCTATAGGTACCCCCCCCCCTTCGCTAGATAAATCATTACAAGTAGATATCGCTGTGATCGGTGGTGGTTTTACGGGCTTACTTACCGCCTACCATTTGGCAACCACTCATCACCAAAGCGTTGCCCTATTTGAAGCCAATCAAGTTGGCTTTGGCGCGAGCGCGAGAAATGCGGGATTTGTGCTACCAAGTACGGGAAGGCTTGGTTATGCGCAACTGGCCAAAAAGTATGGTCTGGATGTCAGTAAAGCCATATATCAAGAGTACAACAACGCCGTTGCTTTGGTCCGTGAACATATCGACGCCAATCACATTGATTGCAACGTGCAAGCATCTGGCTATTTGAAAGTTGCACACAATCAGCAAGCATTTTCGCTACTAAAAGCGCAGTCCGAATTTCTCACTGCAACCATGGGTAGCAAGAGCCATCAGTTACTGTCTCAGCAACAACTGACCGAAACCTATATGCACAACCAGCAAGGGTTTGGCGCATTGCGATTTGACAACGCGTTTGGTGTTCACCCTTTGAAGCTGTTACTAGGTTACAAGGCTTTAGCACAGCAAGCTGGTGTGCAACTTTATGAAAACAGCCTGGTCACCCGCCACCAGAACCAAAATGGCAACCACCAGCTCGAAGTGAACGGCCACAAAGTCTCAGCAAATAAGGTAGTGATCGCAGCGAATGCCTATGCTCAGCGACAGTTTTCACCGTTAACTCAAGGGCGCTACTTGCCTATTTTAAGTAGTATAATCGTGACTGAACCACTCAGCGATGAGCAACTTGCTGTCAATGGCTTAATGACAGAGCAAGTCGTCATGGATACCAGACGGCTTAAATACTACTATCGTCGCCTTCCCGACAATCGCATTTTGTTCGGTGGACGAGGTGCGGTGTTTGGCCACGATCAGGATAACGCAAAATACCAACACAACTTGCGTTCAGCGCTTAACGATTGCTTTCCTAACCTCAATGCTAAAGTTCATTACTTCTGGAGTGGCTATATTGCCGCCGCACTTGATGATCTCCCCCATATCTACAGTGAAAATAACACTGGATATGTGCTCGGATATTGTGGCTCAGGTGTGGCATTTAGTGCTCAGGCAAGCATTCGTCTTGCTGAAAAATTAATGGGCTTTAAAGTGCCGGATTTACCCATCTATACAAAGCCGCTGCCTAAATTTCCAATGCCACAATTAAGAAGAGTGGGCCAACTAGCGTATTACCAATATGCGCAAATAATGGATAAGGTAACGTAATGCCCAACGCCACAATTCGCCCAGCTGTACCCTCTGATGCATTAAAGCTTGCCGCGCTATCGATTCAGGTTTGGCTCGATACCTATGCAGTCCAAGGACTCCGACAAGAATACGCAGAATATGCGCTTTCTACCTTTACAGAAACCTACTTTATATCTTTGCTACAGCAAGAAGAGATCAGCATTTACATCGCAACGCATCAAGGTGCGATACAAGGTTATATTCAAGCTAACCGTCACTCGAGATACCACCAGCAAGATCTTGGCTTTGAAGTAGAGAGACTCTATGTGCTAGGCCGGTTTCAAGGATGTGGGATAGGTCGGCGGTTACTTTCTCATATGGTAGACAAACTTGGCGAGCGGTACTGGCTCTATACTTGGGTCGAGAACGAATCAAATCGATTTTACGAAAAACTGGGACTGGCGCTGATTGGTAAACACCGTTTTCAATTTCATCAATGGGAAATTGAGAATAATGTCTACCACGCACAGGGGATTAGTCATACTGCGCTTTAATCTTTAGGATTTCTGGTAGGTTTTCATCGAGCAATTCAACTAATTTTGGGTCAAAGTGCTTACCACTTTCAGAATGAATGAAGGCCAATGCCTTTTCGATAGGCCAAGCCTCTTTATATGGGCGCTTTGAAGTAAGCGCATCAAACACGTCCGCAAGCGCACAGATCCGTCCTTCAAGTGAGATTTCTTCCCCTTTTAATCCTTTTGGATAACCGCTTCCATCAAATTTCTCGTGGTGCTCCATCGCCATTAAATATGCAAGCTTGACGAGTTTTGAATCAGAGTCCGCAAGTATGTTTGCACCCAGCTCAGCATGTTGTTTCATCACCTCATATTCTTCGGCATCTAAACGTCCAGGTTTCAGCAAAATGCTGTCGGCAATACCGACCTTGCCAATATCGTGCATCGGGGCGGCGAGCATCAAATCTTCCGCATACGCTTCCGGTAAACCGCAAGCTTTAGCAAGCACAAAGCAGTAGCGGCTCATTCTTGCAATATGTTGGCCTGTTTCATTGTCTTTGTATTCCGCCGCCTGACCGAGCCGCTGCATCAGTTCAACGTACGCACTTTTAAGCTCAGTAGCACTGACTAAAGACAAGTGCGTCTTCACTCGCGCTCTAGTTATCGCAGGGCTGATAGGCTTTGTGATGTAATCAACACCACCTAACTCAAAGCCTCGAGCTTCGTCAAACTCTTCACTCAAGGCAGTCACAAAAATCACCGGGATCCTCGCTGTGGTAGGGTCTTCTTTTAATTTGGAGCAAACCTCAAAGCCTGTCATTTCTGGCATCATAACATCGAGTAAAATTAAGTTAGGTAGTTCCTTATCTACTAGCTCCAGCGCCAATTTTCCAGACTTTGCAAACTTCATACGATACTGATTACCCAGCGTTTGCTTTAAAATTTGGAGATTCGTTGCTTCATCGTCAACGGCTAGGATCAGAGGCTTGTGGTCATTTATCATTACACATCAGTACTCATTAATTGTGCGAGAATTTCCTCCGCACGTTCAAATTCAAAATCATCCAATGCATGTTTCAACGCCTCTACCTGGCTTCGGTACGTAAGGGGCGCGCTCTCTAACAATGCGTCAAGCACATCATCCTCGACTTGCGCCTCATCTATCATCTCTTTTACTTGTGGCAAGTTTTGCTTAAACAAAAAAACGTCGCCCTCACTCAACGCGTTGGTTACAACTTCTTCATCACTCAGTCCAACCACGTCGTCTAGTTTTTCAATAATGAGCGCCATTTTAGCTCTCAAGCGCTCGTCAATTTCCTTCTTACCCTCTATTTGCTCAAGCAGAGCAAAAAGTGTCTCCAACGCCAAGTTTCCAGCAACGCCTTTGATAGTATGAATACTCTGTAGTACATCATTCGTAAACTGACCTTCGTGGGCAAAAAGCGCTACCACTTCTTCTCTTTTACCGTCCCAAAAACGCGCCAATTCTTTTAAAAATCGAGCTTCACTGCCCCATAAATTTATCGCTCTAGCTCTATTTATAAGCTGTTTGTTGCTGGTTTGCCTTACTCCAATCGCCGTATGAGCAATATTGATATTGAGCGTTTCAGCAATAGTGCGAGTTAAATCTTCTATCACCACCGGTTTTGAGGCAAATGCAGCCATCCCTGCAGCTTTTGCAGCCGCTCTATCCTCGCCTAACACACTCGCGGTGAGTGCGATTACCGGTGTCTCTTGTTGCCTATTTTCTCGTTCATATGCTTTGATAGTGCGCGTCGCCTCAAGTCCATCACAACCCGGCATATGAATATCCATTAGAATAAGATCGTATTGTTGCGCTTTTGCTTTTTCGATGGCCTCAAGCCCATCTCCTGCGACCTCTATACTATGACCTTGCTTTTCAAGTAATAAGCTCAACAATTCGGTATTTTGTTGAATATCATCGGCAACCAAGATATTTAATGGGGGAAGTTCGACATGAACATCTTGCGCTATTGTGAATGCCGCGATTTTCTTAAGAGGCACAGTAAAGTAGAAAGTAGACCCTTTTCCAAGCTCACTGTGAGCCCATATTTTTCCACCCATTAACTCGACTAGCTGGCGACTAATGGTCGTCCCAAGGCCTGTACCACCAAAGCGGCGACTCATGCTCTCATCGGCCTGTTCAAAGGGATTGAAAATTGAATCTAGTCTATCGTTGGCAATCCCTATACCTGTGTCCGCAATTTTAAACAGTACATAATTGTCATGAGAGGACTCAACGCTAAGCTCTACACAACCCTGTGCAGTAAATTTAATGGCATTACCCAATAAATTTACCAATACCTGCCGTAAGCGGTCGGAAGCACCATGATAAGTTTGATGCAAACTGTGACTCATCGTGAGCTCTAGTTTTAAGCCCTTTTTCTTTGCTTGATACCAAAACGTCGATACCACGTTGTCGAGTAGCTCAGAAATACAGAAATCATTCTCAATCAGGTCGAGCTTGCCTTGGTCCAGCTTAGCGGAGTCTAAAATATCGTTAAGCAAGTGCAGTAGCGCCTTTGCACTCGTAAGTATCGTATTTACATGCTTACTTTGATCAGGTTTCAGCTCAGACTCTCTCAGTACTTCACTAAATCCTAAAATGGCATTCATCGGTGTGCGAATTTCATGACTCATGTTCGCTAAAAACGCTTGCTTGGACGCTGCTGCGCTTTCAGCAATGCTTTTTGCGCCACGTAGTTCGTCTTCCATGTTCTTGCGCTCGCTAATATCAAGTAATACGCCCGCAATGCCCTCAACTTTACCCGCTTGATCGTATTCAAATGAACCTTTATCCAGCACCCACTTGGTATGGCCTGATTTGTGTAATATTCGATATTCCTGCGAGTAACTCGCTTTGCCGCATTGCAGTGCTTGTTCAACCACATCGTGCGTTAAGCTTTTGTCATCTTCAATAATCAAGCTGGCAAAATGAACTTGCCCAGAAATAAATTCTTCTGCTCGGTAGCCTGTAAGCTGCTCGACAATGGGACTTACGAACGATATCGTCCATTTGCTATCAATCCGGCAACGAAATGCCACGCCAGGCATGTTATTTAGCAGCGTCCGATGACGCGCTTCCTGCTCAATCAGTGCTTCTTCCATTTGCTTTTGCGCTGTTAAGTCAGTGATAAAACCCACATAAAACGCGCTTTGGTCTTTTAACTCAACCTCTCCTATTCCCAGCCGAATAGGTACCAGATGCCCGTGCTTGTGTAGCGCCTTGATTTCACGGCCAACCCCCTTAAATTGTTCAAGGTAAGTGCTGTCGAATGATACTTTCGTTTGCGCTTCTTTAGGTAAAAACACAGCAACATTGCGACCAAGCGTTTCTCGCTCAGACCATCCTAAAATTCGTTCAACTAACGGGTTACAGCTTTTAATGATACCATCACCATTGATAGTGATGATCCCATCAACGGCTGTTTCTAGGATAGCCGCAAGCCTAGATTCATTAGCGGCTTTGTCTGCAGCCACTGAGCGGTACTTGCTCGCGGTATGAATAAGCGCAGATAAAGCGCTAATGATCATACTGACAGCAGCAATAAACAATGCAAGCGATTGAGTATGCTGCTCTTGCATTTCTTGGCTGATAATTGGTGAGTCAGATACAAATTTTGCCGCCTGCATGCCCGTGTAATGCATTCCTGACACCGATGCCCCGAGTGCCAAAGCGCCTAGCCATCTTACAACACTGATATTGTTATCACTGACATAATCACGCAGTTTACTTCTCGCTTGAATTGCGATGAAGGCAAGTGACACAGCGACAACAATTGATAAACCAAAAAGTGCGGGGTCGTAACCCAGCATAGGGCCAAGCTGCATGGCTTCCATACCGCTATAGTGCATGGTGCCAATGCCCGCCCCCAAAATGACCGCGGCGAGCCCCTTTACTGCAAGTGTGACATTTGGTCGAGTTATCAAATCAAACGAAACCCAACAACCTAAGAAAGCGGGGAAGATGGACGCCGCAGTAAGCCAAGGATCGTAGTCCACTTCAACACAAAGTGAGAACGCTAACATGCCAATGAAGTGCATACTCCAAATACCACCAGCCATGGCCACAGCACCGCCAAATTTTGCGAGTCGATTTATACGGCTATTTTGGTTTTGCTCAGCAAAGTCGATCTGGATAAGCGTAAAAAATGAGGCGATAACAGCCACAAGCACAGATAACGCTACAAGCGTAGCATCATAAGTTCCGTTGAGTAGCAACTCTGGTGCGGGATCGGTTACAAAAAACGTATTTAACATAGCAACACGGATAGTAAGATATTCCTAGAGTCTAGCTTTCTAGGACTGAGTTTGACAGAAAAAATCGCTGTTAAAACAAGATTTCAGGATAAATTCATGTTTAATGTGGGCTAATACTATCTCACTAGGAAGTTTAAAGACAATATAGGTACAAGTTAATCGGTATAGCCAATGCGGGCTATTCGTATCCGACTAGCTCAGCGTACCCTTCACCGGTATAGCCACCGGACACTTTTACTCTTCCTTCCCAATACGGGATAGTCAGCTGGTTTCTCGCATCACGATTGATACTTTCGATCAGAATAACAGGACTGTGCTTTAGCCGTAGTTGCCATTTAAATGGATAGCTTACTCCATCTAATGAAACCTGCTCCAAAACACTTAATTGAATATCCTTATGCGCTATTTCTGTCGCGCTACCCTCAGCTGTAATTTCAGTGCCTCGGCAATCTTTGTAGACTTGTTGGCTATCACGAATGCAAAATACCATTAGTGCGCCGTTCGATCTGTCTTGACCTCGAATACTAAACCAATCCCAGCCGCTTTGTGCCTTACTGATAAACGAGGAAGACCATTCCCTATCGAGCCACGCGTCACCGCTGACTTGATGTGTGTCACCTTGAAAAGTAAGCTCACCAGAGACGCTTAAAAAAGGATAGCTGTAGTACATGGAAGCGTGGCCGTCGGACGTTTTTTCACTGTAGCCATTGTTCCCATGTAGCACTATCGGACTTTTTCTCAGTGTTAAATTAACACTGTTTTTTTCTTCCTCAGCATGAAGCGTTAACGGAAAAAATGTTTCCGTCGCGCTGCGCAAATGCCAGTTATCTAATTGCGTGATAAATGGGTCAGCTTGAATTTTTACTTGCCCTGCTCTTCCGTATCGTTCGAAGGATTGGTGCCTGGTATTATCTTGAATTGCAAAATGCGCAAAGTATAACTCACCATCCCACCATGGACTGACATATTGAACGCTGACAACTGAGGTTCTAAATAACGTCCATTGAACACCAAATTCTTGCCCTGAATCACTTTTTAAGTTTGCAGTAACATACCACCATTCAATGCCTTGATCAGGATGGCTACCGTGATCACGCGGAAAACTTAACCGATATACGGGAGAGACCGGATCGCCCGACTGAAGATTGAAAAAATCACGTTTTGAAGCAGGTGCTTCTGACAGCTCCGGAGTGCAGCCGACTCCCACCATTAACAGTAATAAAACGATAAGATAATTAGTCTTCATACAACAGATCCGCAGTATCGTGACGACTCAGTTTGAGTAGAGGTAGTACACTAACCAGCAAAGCTAAACTAAAAATGAGGGTGATAAAGACCGCGATCTCAAGATAAGGTAATAGAAAAGGGATCGTCCAACCGAAGCCAATTGGCATCACAAATTTAAGTAATATCCACCCGAGCATTCCCCCGAGTATCGTCGCCAACACTAAACTCACAAGCAGAATAACAGCGCTCTGCCCTAATTTAATAGCAAATGCTTGCCAAGTGGTAACGCCTAATGTTTTTAAGATGGCCAAAGGTTGAATTTGCTTAGCGCCGAGAGTCAGTAATGATACCCACAACCCAAATAGCGCGATAGCAACTATCATTAAATTTAACGCGTGCGTTGCGTAAAACGTATGTTCAAACAAACGCGTAGCGTATTGTTTAAAGCGCTGATTTTGAACCACTTGTGAGTCGTTTAAATGGAATTGCTGCATGACCTTTTGCTTAAATAAAGCGGTATCAATATCTGGCTTTAGAACAATTGAAAAACCATATGCTTCATAGTTAAGCCCGGCGTTTTCAATTGCGTCACTAACAGCGACGAACACCGCGCGCTGTTCGCCATAATCGTAATAAAAACCCGTTATCTCACAGTTAATATGCTTTTTGCCTTGTTGCAAACGAATACGCTGACCCAACTTTACGCCATACAATAATTTGCTTGGCTCGTTGGCAAGGCACCCACTCACATTTTTATTCGCATCATAGTAAAGCACTTCGTTATTAGGTACAGCTCCCGCAAGCAGCGTAAGATTGTAGTGATGTTCGCCAGAGCGACCGAAGCTTATCAAGCTCGCTGATTGAGTGCCTTGTTGATGTGAGCCCAGGCCATAACTTATCTCTGCACGCCAAAATACACCGGCCTTTTCAATATCCTTTTGGCTTAAGAGCCATTGATATTGCACATCAGAGACTTCACTGGGCCGCACATATAGATCTGCGCTAAGGCGACCATCTAAATGGATCTGCAAAGCTGAACTAAAACTGCTCACCATAATTTGCAACCCTACGGAAGTGCCAACCGCAAGCAACACGGCATAAACACTGATTGCAAGTACTCTGATCTGCTCGACACTGTCTGCTTTCATCCATTTGACTAATGGATGCTGAGTTGGAATACCTTTAAACGCAGCCCACAGTGCCACTGGTGTTATCATAAAAAAGAGCAACAGTAAGCAAACGCACAACCCAAGCGCATGAAATGGCGCTTCGCTACCAAGATAAAAATACCCAGCGGCCGTAACCAATAGACTTCCACTCACTATTTTACTCTGCCAAGATTTATAAAAAGTAAGAGGCTTTACTTGGCAATATGCCACACTTGCAAGTACCAAAAGGTTTAACACAAATGCTTGCAGCACGACTAACCAACTGAAATTAACCGGTAAACGCCTATCTAATGCAAATAGGCTCTCTAACGCCATAGAGATCTCGCTCACCAATAAGTTCGCCCCTAGGAAAGCCACACCTGCGCCCACCAATGCAGCAATCAAGCTTAAGACGAGCACCTCAATGACTACCGCTGCGACTACATTTGCTTGAATACATCCAAGTAGTGTGAGTTGCTGATGTAGTTTTTTTCTTGCGTGCAGACAAAGCTTTATAGCGTTAAAACTTAAAAAAGCGCCAACCACGTAGCCTAGGAATGCAAGCGCTTGCAGGTTGAAGAAAAACGCCTTCGACAACGAGTCGAAAGACTGCGCTTGTGCACTTTGCAGCTGTGCTTTATCACCTAAAATCTGCCTAACTTTTGCCTCATCCAATACTGCATTTGAGATCTCTATATAACTAATTTGACCTGATGAATTCAGTAAATGGTCAACTAATGCAATATCGGCTAATGCGGTATCACCAGTCAGGTCCGATAAAACAACGAAGTGTACATCCGTATCAAGAAGCTTGATCACCTCATGCCTACCGAGCGACAAATGTTGAGCCATCTCCTCAGATACGTAAATTGTATTAAATCCAAATTGTAATGGTGCAGTTTGATTGCCTGACTTATCTCCCTGTGATTGCACTTTAGGTAGAGACAGCCATTGCAAAGTATTAACTCCTTTGATCCGGAGCCTGTTCCCGTTCGGCAGGGTAAGCACGCCTTCCAAAACAGGCTCAGCAGATACGACTCCTGCGTTTCGAAGCGCCGTCCATACATCGCCAGTCAACATCTCGCCGCCTACGCTTGGCCGAACAAAGTGACTAATTGGATTGTTAATAAGTGCGCTAGTTTGCTGATAGCGATCTGTTGCTTCTTGATTTAGTCCTTGAATTGAGCCAAGTAAAGCACTACCCAAAGATAAGCCAAAAACGAATAACAAAAACAACCAAAGATGCCTTTTATAGAACTGCATAAACACCGTGAGTACCAGCCTAATTTCTGATAACGCGCTCAGCCGTTCCATCGTTTTAGCCATAAGCACGGTTGTTTTGAATGGTGATTTTTCTATCTAGGCTGTCAGCAAGGTGTTGGCTGTGTGTAACCATAAGCAAGTTAACGCCTTGCTCTTCACACAGCTCACGCAGAAGTAATACCACTTCTTCGCTTTTCGCAGCATCTAAGTTTCCCGTCGGCTCATCGGCCAGCAATAACTTAGGCTTGTTGATCATGGCACGTGCGATACCAACTCGCTGCTGCTCACCACCTGACAATTGCTGAGGCAAGGCCGTTAATTTATGTAAAATCCCCAAACGCTCTGCCAGCGCATCAACATCGCTTTGCTTTGGGTTCAATTGATTGAGCTGTGCTTGAAAAACAATATTGTCGTAGACGGATAAAGGTGCAAGCAATTGATAGTGTTGAAATATCATCCCTAACTTGCGACGGTAGAGCGCCTGTTCAATATCATTAAACTGAGTAATATCCCGGCCATCAATAATAATACTGCCGCTATCGGGCTTTAACAAACCACCAATCAGATGGATAAGTGTCGTTTTACCCGACCCGCTATCACCAACAATAGCGACCTGTTCTTTAGCAGCAATACTGAGACTAAGCTTATCTAATACAGCTCGATTCACTTCACCATCACGACGCGTGAAGACTAAACTTTGAACTTCTACCACTGTATGCACATTCCTTTATTACTATGTGGACGCTACGCAACGTATCTTCCTCATTAAGTAACCAAAATTTTTTATTTCTCGTGTAAGCACAGATTAGTTGTCAGTTTATTACCAAGGAATAGCTTCACCGCTATAGTCGTAAAAGCCACCGCTTTGTGCATCCACAAAATGTGATAACACGGAGTAGATCCCATTTGCAGACTCGTCCGGGGTAATTAACGCGTTGGGGCCCCCCATTTCCGTTTGAACCCAACCCGGATGAAGCGCAACAGTTCGGATCCCCTCACTCAGTAAATCATTAGACAAGCTTTTTACCACTGAGTTTAGCGCAGCCTTCGAACTGCGATAGATATAGCCGCCACCTTTGGTATTCATGGTGTGACTGCCGACCTTAGAGGAAATGGCCGCAAAAATCTTTTCATTACCGTTGCAAAGATGGGTGTAAAATAGTTCAGCAAGTCGCATGGTGGAAAAGACATTAACCTCCATAACTTCTCGCCACGCTTCTATATCGGTTTCACCAAACGCATAGTCTTTCGGCCCATATATACCCGCGTTGTTGATAACGATATCTATAGCTACAGGCGCCAGTTTCTCGCTTAATTCTTCCATCTGGTCGTAATTGGTCACATCTAAGGCAAACACTTGGAGCTCAGGAAAAGTTGGCGCGAGAGAGTTAAGTTCTGAAGCAATAAGCGGGTCTCGACAAGTTGCTAATACGTGCCAGCCAGCCTGCAGATAGGTTTTAGTTAACGCAAGTCCAATACCGCGGTTTGCACCAGTGATCAGTATTTTTTTCACAGTCGAAGCTCCTAAGCCGTTATGACAAAAGCCAATGGTGTTAATTCACTATACTGATGATAGGTTGAATAATCCACTTTTTGCAGATGTGACTAGCATCTCGAGCCACAATGCAAAAATCATGAATTTAATTCAACTTTAGTCAGTCTCGCTCTTGAAGCCAATTCAGTGCATCTTCTTTATCATCAAAATACTTCACTTTACCAGTAACAAACCAGTTACCTATTGTTGCAGCAAGTCGATGCCAATTTTTACCGCCATATATTGCTACTTTGGCAAATTCAGTGCTATGCTCAAAGGCGAGTTGGAAGTCATCCCACATGGCTCTTGGCTCCCAGCCTTCAAAATCAGTCGCATCAAGAAATGCATAGATTTTAGGCGATGTTACCGCTTTCAGTGCACTCTCGATTATTGGTGTAATAACAACATAATCTTCATGAGTGAGTTTACCTGTAGGCTTAAGTGTGAGATAAATATTATCTCCAAAGCGCTCAGTGCCTATTGATATACCGTGAAATGAATTTTTCATTTTCACTTCCTTTATGTTTATCTTATAAACAAAAAGCATAATTAAGTCTCAGCTTTTTTGCCAATATCCAAACTTTTTTCATTATTGTCAGCTTCCGTTCAGATTTCTAATACTACCATGCGCGCCGTTGAGTCGATGTAGCTCAATATATGGAAATTAAAGGGATGACTATGAAAAAACTACTATCTATCGCAGCTGTTTCACTACTTGTTTCAGCAGCAGCTCAGGCTAACACTGGTAACGTACAAAAAGAGTGGTTCAACGCCGCTAGTTACACAGATTTTGATGGCTCTGACAACAGCGCACTGATGCTTTCTTCTCGCTATTTCTTCGCACCTCAAGAATCAGTAGGCGTATGGGATGACTTTGGCTACCTTGATACGGACAGCAATGTAGGCGTAAGTTACTTTAACGATGATTATTCAAATGCTTTCTCAGCGCGTGGTGAAGGCTTCATCACTAAAGAATGGTTTGTAACAGGTAGCATCGCTGATCTTGGCGAAGCTGACGACCATTACTCTATCGGTTTTGGTTACCTATACAACGACAGCCTAAAACTAAGCGTTCGCCACGAAGAGTTTGAAATTGGTGACGTAACTTGGTTCAAAGCTGAGTACAACCACGAACTAAATTCTACAGATTACATTGGTTTCACTGTTGAAACTGAAGACGAATTTGATTACCTAAACCTAAGTGCACGTTACTTCATGCACGTAGGTGGTGAAAGCTACTTCACAATCGACGTAGAGCACAACCGTGTTGATACAGATTTTGAAGATGACTCTGTAACAAACGTACTTGCAAACTACTACTTCACTCGCAACTTTGCGCTTGGTCTAGGTTCATATGATTCAGACTTAGCAGTAGAAGCTAAATACTTCTTCAACGACACTTACTACCTTAAAGGCAGTGTGGTTGACACAGACGGCGGTGAAACAAGCAACCTAACTTTTGTTGCTCAGTTCTAAATCAACACATGATTGAGGTACATCTGTACCTCCCCCAACTACTCAACATCTCATCGCGACCACACTCCGCGGTGGGGTGTTTTTTCACATTTTGAAACAAGCTACTCATCTAAATTGGGTGCATTTCACTTATCAATCGTTATTATGTATCAAAATAATAACGGAAATGCCTATATTATGATGAAGATAAAAACACTCGTGCTCGCCATTGCTGCGGCAGCCGCGCCTTTTGTTTCGGCGTATCAGACCGAAGATACTCGCCTACTCCGCTTTCCAGATATCCACAAAGATAAAGTCACTTTTGTATATGCTGGCGACATATATATTGCAGATACCAACACAGGTAAAAGTCAGCGTCTAACAGACCATATTGGTTTTGAGACCTTCCCTAAGTTCTCTCCAGATGGCAGCAAAATCGCTTTTGCCGCCGAGTATAATGGCAGCCGCCAAATCTATGTGATCAATGCTGATGGTTCAGGATTAAAGCAACTCACTTACTACAACGATGTTGGTCAAATGCCTCCTCGCGGTGGGTTCGACTATCGCGTGATGGACTGGACACCCGATGGTAAACATATCGTTTTTAGAGCAAATCGCACACCATGGGGCAAACGTATGGGTCGCCCGTATATGGTACCAGTAGAAGGTGGACTTGAGCAGCCGATGGCCATTCCAGAAACGGGTGGTGGTATGCTCTCCCCTGATGGTAATAAGTATGTTTACACACCAATCGACAGAGAGTTTAGAACTTGGAAGCGCTCTCGTGGTGGTCGAGCTCAGGATGTATGGATTTACGACCTTGAAAACAATACGTCCAAACAACTCACCACTGACAAAGCCACCGATCAACAACCAACTTGGGTGAATGACAGTATTTACTTTGTGTCTGATCGCGACTACACGCTCAACCTTTATAAATATCGCGATGGTAAGTCACCGATAAAAATGACTGACCACAAAGACTTTGACGTGCTTTGGCCATCAGCTGGGCCAGATGCCATTGTCTACGAAAATGGCGGTTACTTATATCGCTTTGACGAAGCGACAAAGACAACTAAAAAGCTAAAAATCGATGTTGCTGGTGTGCGTCAATATGCCATGCCATATAGTAAAAACGTTAGCGACTTTATCGATTCTATGGATATATCACACGATGGTAAGCGTGCATTGTTTACTGCCCGTGGTGAGTTATTCTCAGTCCCAGTAAAACAGGGTCCAACTCGTAACCTCTCTTACACACCAGAAGGTCGTGAAATTGAAGCGAGCTGGTCACCGAATGGCCGTTATATTGCCTACATGAGCGATAAAACAGGTGAATATGAGATCTATCTCAAAGATAGAGCAAATAACAACAAAACCATCCAGTTAACTGACAATGGTACCATCTGGCGCTTTACACCAATTTGGTCCGCTGATAACAGCAAACTACTCTTCGCAGATAAAAACCACACGCTATGGTGGATTGATGCGAAATCTGGCGATATGCATAAAATTGACACCGCCAAATACGACGAAGATGGTCTAACTGAATATACTTGGTCGCCAAACAGTGAAGATATTGTTTTTGTTAAAAACAATGAAAACCGCTACGCCTCGCTTTGGCACTATAACACTGAGGATAAAAAGGTCACTCGACTGACTGACAACATGACCAGTGAGCGTAACCCGACTTTCTCTCCTGACGGTAACTACATTTATTTCACTTCTGAGCGCGACTATAACCTCACCTTTAGCAGCTATGAATTTGATTATATGTTTAATAATGCCACGCGCATTTATAGCGTTGCGGTGAATAGTCAGATCAAGCCGCTTAATGCCTTTGAAAGTGATGAGTTAAGCATTCAATCAGACGATGAAACGAAAAAGGACAGCGAAAAACAAGCAAATCGCATTGAGGTCAACGGCTTTATGTCACGGGTTGTATCACTCTCAGCCCCAGCAGGTAATTACGGTTCGCTCACAGGTGTTGAAGGAGGCGTACTGACTTTAACAGGCGGTGCGTTAAAGCTCCTCGGCACAGAACCAGATAGCAAACTAGAAACCGTCGCCGAAGGCGTAAGCAGCTATAAAGTTGCCGCTGGTGGTAAGCACCTGATCGCTCGCGCTGGTAACAACTTCAGTGTAATTGCACCAAAGCCAAAGCAAGATTTAAAAGCCAGTCAGCTTGATTTATCTAAGATGACACTGAAAATAGACCCGAAAGTTGAGTGGCAACAAATGTATGTAGAAGGCTGGCGCACATTACGCGACTGGTTCTACGACGAACATCACCATGGTCAAGATTGGGATGCTATCTTGGAGAAGTATCAACCACTTGCCAGCGCTGTCGCACACCGTAGCGACTTAGACTATGTACTTAGTGAAATTGCGGGTGAAATCAACGCAGGTCACATCTACGTACAATCTGGTGATGCCCCAACAGCCGAGCGCAAAAAGCATGGTTTACTTGGCGCAGAAATAAGCGCTCATCAGTCTGGCTACGTTAAAATTGAGCGTATCTACAAAGGTGAGAACTGGCATGAAGACTACCGTTCACCACTCAATGAAACCGGCGTGAATGCCAATGAGGGTGATTACATCATCTCGGTAAATGGTCACTCGGTAAAAGACGTGGTTAACTTTTACGAGCTACTTGAAAACACCCAAGGCGAGCAAGTTGAGTTGGTATTGAGTAAATCACCAAGCGCTGATGATAGCTGGAAAACCACGGTAAAACCTGTTGCCAGCGAACAAGGCTTGCGTTACATGGCATGGGTTCAATCACGTGCTGACTACGTGGATAAATTATCAAACGGTAAGATTGGCTACGTTCACCTACCAAATACTCATTATGATGGTAACCGTTCATTATTTAAGAACTTTATGCCACAAACGAGCAAAGATGCGCTGATCATCGACGACCGTTATAACGGCGGCGGCTTTATCCCTGAGCACATGATCACTTGGCTTGCTCGTAAGCCACTTAACTATTGGAAACGTCGTGGTGTTGAGCCAACAAAAACTCCACAATTTGCCCACGATGGTCCAAAAGCCATGCTTATCAATGGTTATTCAAGTTCGGGTGGTGATGCCCTACCTTACTACTTCCGTCAGGCAGGTCTTGGCAAACTAATTGGTACTCGCACTTGGGGTGGCCTTATCGGTATCTCGGGTAATCCAAGTCTTGTTGACGGAGGTCAGGTTATCGCTGCAACCTTCCGAATTCTAGATAATGAAGGCAACTGGATCATCGAAAATGAGGGCGTCAGCCCTGATATCGAAGTGATCGATAGACCAGAGCTTGTTCATGCCGGTAAAGACCCTTCTGTCGAGCGTGCAGTGAAGGAGCTGTTGAAAGAGTTAAAAGATAGCCCGAAGAAAACACTGACAGTGCCTCCTGCGCCGTCTAAGTTCTAATTCCTATAAAAATATAAAAGGCTGAGCAATCAGCCTTTTATATTTTCGAACAATCTTTATTCCTACCTCTACGCGATAGATCTCCCAAAAATTGTACGAGTAGCTTTGTTGTTTCATTTGTCGGCGTTGATGCAAGTAAATGATGCTGATAGTTAGGTATAAAAAACTGTTGTGCACAGTGATTTTTTAATACCAGCTTGCTTGACTCTGGAAGTACATCATCTTTACCTGAATTAATTACTAATAGATTTTCATAATAATTAACAACTTCGAGTCCATCAGAGAAGTACTCTTGCAAATCATTTTCAATTAAATATGACTCTATCACCTTATCGATTAATCCTTGCGGCAAGTACTCAATATATGAAACCGTTTTTGAGGCAGCAACATTTAAGTCTTCCCTAATTAAAAATGGTGCCACACCAATCAAATTGCTAGGGTTATACTTTTGAGCTATATGCAATGCCGGTAGAAAGCCCATAGAAAATCCGACAACATTGACTGACTTATAATTAGAGGATAATTCAGGATAATAGTCGACCAATTTACTACCAAACGAAAATGTAGTTTCATCAACGCTTTTCAAGTCCATTACAATGACATCTGATCCCAATGAGGAAAACCAAATCGCGTAGGAAGTCAGTAGTGATTTATCCACGGCAAAACCGGGGATCAAGAGAGTTAGCTGCCCGCTCAAGTCGAGAGCCCGAGCTTGCTCTTCTCTCACTATTTTGTAACCGGCACTGATACCATTAATTTCAACATTCATATCAATGTCATCCTTGATTGAAATATCACTTGGATAAAAGTCATAAGTCAACGTGTACTCACCTTTTTTTAATTTCCTTTCAATTTTTTTGACATTTATCAACTCTGTGTCGATAACTAGTTTTAACTCATATTTCAATGATTTACTCATAACACTTCGACCTATTGAAGTGCAACCAGAACTAATAAGAAAAAATAAAACAACAATTAAAATTGATCTTTTTGTACACATTAACTAATCTCCTCCTTGCAGTACTAATTTCATATTAAAAAGGATATTTTATGAATTGTAAATTTAGAAACTCAATTATCGCTGCAAATTTATTAGTTGCACTAACCGGATGTAAAATGACAGCGAATGCAGAGCACGCTCAAGGCAGAGTGTCTATTCAATGTCAAGTTATTATTGGTAGTTCCTCTTCATCCAACTCAATTATTCAAACTTTTGCACCAGAAATTTTCGATCAATATGGTCGAATTAACCTTTCAAATATGGATGCATCCAAGTTAGAGTTTGAAATAAATAATTTATATAATATAAATGATATTAAAGATAACCGTATTCTTATCATTTTGAAGTCAGGTCAAAGTATTTTGGCTCGTAAATGGTTTGATGTATATAAAGCTGACTCGATGTATAGGTTGAATAGCCCTCAATTATTTTCAAACTGGGCTATGACCTATGAAGCGGTGGCGGATGGTTTCGACATAAACTTTGCTCCAAAACCTCGGATAATTACGGCACCGAGTAGCTTTTCAGTCAAAGGTAAGTATCGAAGTGCACCTCTTTTCGAATCGCCACAGGTACAGTTTGAAGGTTGTGAACGTTTGCCTGAATTCCCAGTACCGGATCCTGGTTACTATTGCGAACGGTAAGACTTGCTAGCTAAATTCAGTGAGTAATTATTGATTACTCACTTCTAATAACGATCTACGTTTAGACACAACATATAATCCCCACCCCGTAATCTTGTGTAATCGCCTTTTTTTACTTTTACAGCTACTTTCTAAAGAGAGTGGTGTTTTCACCTGAACCAATCACTTAACTTTATTAACTGAATTGCAATAGTTCGACATATATATCCAATACTACAGGCTATTAGGCGAAAAAATGCAGCAAGTCCACCGTCATCAAGGAGCAAGCTATGAATGTGCAGAATAAAGAGAGTCAGCCTTTAAAAATAAACAAAGAGCTCAACACCAACATCATCCTCAGCAGTACACAAAAGAAGCAAATAAAAGCACGCGCAAGCAAATACAAGAACGCTGATTTATCTTGCCTTAGGGCAATAGCACAAGCCGCAATAAATGTAGAATTATTCACTATCCCTTTATACATGACAGGCCTTTATTCCATTCAAGGCACCCATGCGATCGCTGATTCATCAAACCTTTATCCAGGACGTTATTGGCCAGGACTTGGTCCAACAGCTGGATATATCCCGGAAGAGCGCCGTAGTCAATATGACGTTGATCTCGCGCCGTTATTCGATATAAATACGTTAGTTAGTGATAGTAAACCCAGCGATTTGTCGGATAAGTTTAGATTAACTATCAATCAGCAAGTTTTTAATGGCGTATATAGTGTTTTCATTGAAGAAATGCTCCATTTACAGCTTGCTTCCAATATGGCAAGTAAGTTGGGACTCACACCAAGCTTTACAAGTCCGGCATTGATTGATGAAAACTATGGTTGGAAATGCTACAACAACCAAAGTGGTATTCCACATATTTTGGACTTTGCTGACTGTACCAAAGACTTGTCGCAACTGAGCCCTGAGATTCAAGCTTACTTCAAACAAATTTTCCCAGGTAAAACGTTACAAGATCTACGCGTTAATGCCACTGAACTCAACAAAGAGCAGACACTACTCTTTATGTTGATTGAAGAAACGGAAGAAAACGCAAAGAAAATTATCCAAGAGCAATATTTAGAACCAAACAAAGACACAAAACGGCCAAAATATTTTGAGCAGGCACCTTATGACTGGTGGAAACCAGATTACACTGAGAAAAACCTGCCGCTGTTTGGCTCGATTGGACACATGTACCTCAGCTATTGGGATTATATCCAGATCCAGTATGACGATGGCACAAGCTTGCTCGACTATGCAACCATTCAGCGCGACTATTTTAATGAGCGCCCTGGTAATAAAGATTATCAGCCACAATTCCCAGGTATTAAGGGCTCTCTCAACGTAAAAGAAGATCATACTGTATTAAAAGAAGCGTTAATGAATAATGTAAATGCCATTACTGATCAAGGTGAAGGTGATGGTGTGGCAGAAATGATTTGTAAACGCTGGGCTGATGAGAAATGGGCACAAAACCTCCTAGCAGCGAAAGCGGATGAAGCGGATGATCCCCACCTCAGCACCGTAGAAGAGAAGTTTCAACCTAGTGCAGAAGCATTGAAGGCGGATTATCCCGCAAGCTGCGGTGAGGGTCCAATTTCCGGTTCGGCGTGTGCGCGGATCACTAATAAATACAAAGATCACTTTCAAATATTTACCGATACCATGAGGCTCATTGTCGACTTTGAGAAGTCTTCAAGTCAACCAGACGAACGTTACATGACTTGGTCAACTTGGTTTGCTGAGGGTAATAGCTGGAATGAGGCGTTATTGGACCCCAACGGCGATGATGAAGCAGCTAAGCAAAACCCAAATCTACCTTGCGTCAGCAGTGTAGTAAAAGCGCTTAACAACCTTAAACTCTCGTCAAATATTGGCAATACGCATCAATTATTCAGTCAATCTGCGGTAGGCACAATTAAAGGTCTAACTACTGCACTTGATCGTTATTGGTCTGGTAAAACCAGTGAATTTCCGGGCCCTGCGATGGGTGGCTCTGGCGATAGGATCTCGATTTGCTGGGCAACCACGGGAATTGCGCCGGATTTAGTAACGGGTATCGCCCCACAAAATCCGAACACCCTTTATCATGCCTGCCAAGGAATGAGCTATACCAACATAGGTTCGAATGACTTACCACCTCCTGAGGTATATCACAGTTGTAAAGGCAGTAATGATTGTAAAGCACAAGGTGGTTGCGGCTTTGTTCATAGCACAACGCCCGGCGGTAGCTGTGGTGGTAGCGTATCAACAGGGCCAAAAAGTGCCCCTGCTGATAATAAGTGTAATAACTTGGGTGGGTGTGCCGTGCCTATATCAGCCTCTCAACTCTTCCCTGAACTTTCTGGTGAAGACCAAGAATACGATATGCAACTATTTAAGTTTAACTTAAAAGATAATACTTTCTCTCCAATGGATTACACTTACCCGAAAGACCAACAAGCTCCAACCGGTCAATCTGCAGATCATGTGCTAATGCCTTATAAACAAGGGGATGCCGTATACGATATTGCTTGGCAAGCATACTGCAATGCCAATGGTTTATTGAACGAAGATGGCGAACCTAAAGAGAAGCCAAAACCTTCAGATATTCGTCTAGCACTTCCTCCATCAACTTGATAGGAAAGATAGCATGACAAATCCAATTCGGACGCAGCAGCTTGCTGCGTCCGCTATAGAACAATTGACCGACTTAGGGTTTGGTGTTGGCCTGAGAAGCCAGCACTATCCCTTTATCATGTCTCAATTGGAACACGGAGCATCGCTTGATGTTGACTGGTTTGAAATCATCAGTGAAAACTATATAGATAATCACGGCTATGGTCGGCATGTGCTCGCTCAGTTAAAGGAACAATACCCGCTAGTGATGCATGGTGTGTCAATGAATATTGGTAGCAGCGACCCTCTTAACTTTGAATACTTAGGCAAGCTCAAGGAGTTAAGTGAATTCGTTAAGCCACAGCTTATTTCCGATCATTTGTGTTGGACAGGCGTTGCTGGTTTGAATAGTCACGATCTCCTACCTATGCCATTAACTGACGAAAGCCTACAACACGTTATCAACCGTGTTGACCAAGTACAGGATTTTTTAGAGCGACCTTTGGTGCTTGAGAACCCATCAACATACCTTGAATTTCAACATTCAACCCTCACTGAAAGCGAGTTCTTTAGTGAGTTAGTCACCGCAACAGGCTGCGGCATGCTATTGGATGTAAACAACGTCTTTGTTAGTAGCTTTAACCATGGTTTTGACGCCGAAGCGTTTATTCGTCAACTCCCCCATGAGCACATCGTTCAAATCCATCTAGCCGGTCCTAGCGACTGCGGTGATTGTTTGATAGACACCCATGACCAACCAGTGCCCGCCAAGGTTTGGCAGCTTTATCAACTGGCGCAGCAGTTAACGGGTGGCGTGTCGACCTTACTTGAATGGGATGCCAATATCCCCAGCTTTCCTGAACTCGTTGATGAGTTAAGCAAAGCAAAACTGGTACTGGCAGGGCATATTCCAAAACAAGATACAATTACTAACACCAACGCGCTGTCAACTCCAATCGTCAAAGAGCGAGCAGAATTAACATAATGAAAACGCCAGACTTAACGCAAACTCAGCAGTGGCTTAGCACCGTTTTAATGGTGCGAGGCGACCTACCACAAAAACTCAATACCGCTGCAAATCCGCATGGTTTAACGCTGCATGACTGTGTAAAAAGTAGTAAAACACTGGGAGCTATGAGAAGAGTAGACATCTATGCTGCAGGCTATGTGATGCGTTTAGTCGAATGTCTTCGGGGAGAGTTTGCACTACTTCGCCAGTTTATGGGCGACGAAGTATTCGACACCTTCGCCAAAGCCTTTATCGTCACCTTACCCTCAGAATCTTGGACATTACATCAACTAGGCACGCGCTTCGCTGATTTTTTAGCACACACTAAACCCACCGGTGATTTTAATCCCCACCAGCAAGCTATGTTTAGCTTGCCTTCAGAGCTGGCTAAGTTTGAAAGAGCCAAAGCGCTTGCACTGTTAAAACCAGGACCGGAAACCGAGCAATCAACTGCAGTAATAAACGAGATTGAGCTCCTTTGCGGTATCGCAGAAAATTTTGTCATGTCGGTGCCAGAATCAGTACAGCTTATTCAAACCGATTACCCTTTGCTGCCGCTTATAACCCAGCTTGAGCAAGCAAAGCCGTACACCTTGCCAACGCCTGAGCAAACGCATATTGCAATATCGCGCCAACAATATCGCATCAAAATGAATGTATTAAATGACTGGCAAGCGGATTTATTACTGCACTTGAGAGAAAAACCGCTGCGCTATCAAGAAGCAATAACTTACTGTGCTAAGCGCATGAATATGGAGACTCAAGTATTGAGAGCGCAGTTAGCAGTTTGGCTGCCAAGCGCTAGTAATATGGGGCTGTTTACGTTACAAAATGAACCAGTGCCCCAGTGATCCAATTTTCTAAATAATGGCTCAGTTAATAAAGTGAAATAAACCTTGATGGGTTATTTTTATATCCAATACAAGATAGACTAGCTGTATCGACTGCTGCTCCCAAATAATAATGATAACAATCAATAACCGTAAGCTAGACTTAGCCACGGGTGAACTTACCTACCTTGATGAGACTGTCCACTTCCCCTTTAATGGCACACCTCTAAACTGGAGTTTTCCAACTTAGTGCGGTAAATCGCCGGAGGCAAGTTACCAAGGCTCTCATGTGTTC
>NZ_JAKRFW010000066.1:0-23241 GCF_022347905.1 Pseudoalteromonas sp. Of11M-6
ATCTTCTTTATTTGCTCGGCGGGCGATGTCTTCGTTAAGCACTCGCATAAACCAGCTAATATCTGCGAGCCTTTCCCTGTACTTGGCGACATGCTCATCTAGCATCAATTGCTCCGACTCATTGAGTGGCTCACCTTCAGTAAATTTTTGGCTTATCCAATTGCCTTTAAACAACTTGTGCCACCGCATCACAATTGCTTCATCCGACAGACGTTTCGCCTTTTTGTCATCAACATATAAAACAATGTGAGTATGATTACTCATCACGGCATAAGCACAAACATCAATGCAAAATATGGAAGCCAACATCAAGAGCTTTTCTTCAACCCAATCACGGCGGTGTTCATATGATTTACCAGTAAATTTATCTTCGCCACAGAGAAATGCGCGCCTGACGCAACGGGAGATACAGTGATAATATTTGGTGTCGGTTAAACTAATTTGTCTTTTACGGGCAGTTGCCATAGTTTGGTTTCCTCAATCCATTGAGTGCAGAGCTAAAGCTTAGGTGGTATCTTAGGAAGGTGCAAATTAGAGGTGGGTGTCAGCGATTTGTACAAATTAAGCGATTTGTATCAATCAGTTATTTAAACGGTGATCTTCCTACAGAGGACTTTCACCTCATTAGTTAATTCCCATGTCGGGCGTACACAAGTGCCTAAACCAAAGGACGCAAAACAGCAGGCTTGCGCTCATTCTTCGCTTAGTTTAGCCTGCTATTTTCCGCCGTTTATTAAGGCGTTAGTAGCCAAAAGGAAATCCGTGGAACCTGGAAATATTTTGAAAATTGATACTCTTAATGAAGGATGGCGGGATAAAGATTCTGTCATGCTCCATGCTTGTTTTCAGCTACTTTCTGATTGCGTAGAAAAGGAAGAGTTATTAAGCGGCCATACTGATTGGGACGCTGATGATAAACACCGAGCAGCCAAGAAGGAACTAGAAGCGTTGTATGCTTGGTGGCAATCTTATGAGGAAGATGATAATCCTTGTAGCGAAGAAAAGTATCAAGAAGAAAACCAGATGCTGATTCGTTTAATTCATATCAGGTGGGCGCTTTGGACATAGCTACTAACAAGGCTATTAACTTCGCGCCATAGAAATTTTTATGCGAAACTCACCTAATACAGACGTTCTCCCTACTCATTTTGTCCAAATACGAGTCAGTCGAGTGCCCTTTATCGCAATTGGTTTTAAGATATGAAGCTGCTGTTGAACGGCCAAGTTTGGCGCTTATGCGACAGTCAGATTTGGGTAAGCCCTAGCAATCAAACCTGATAGATACAGTTAAAACATTATTCAAATTAATGCTTTTAGCAGCCAGTTATCTGCAAAACTATCTGGTTAGATAAGGAAATAATTCACTGTGATTTTAAAAGCAATGAGTTAGCTCGTATCTTATTCAAGCACTAGGTTATTTAAATGCGCCAGATAAAATAAAAGCCAGCAATTTGCTGGCTTTTTGATATTTTCACATTTACATGGCGTCGTACTCGTCCTGCCAGAAGAATTTTTCTTCCCCAAATGCAGGTTTTAAGTCATCCAGCCAGTGGGCATTCTCGTCGAACTTGGCAAAGAATGGACGCTGCACCCAGTCAGGGTTTCGAGCTTGAATAAAGCGCAGCACAAATACTTTTTCGCCCGCGACTTCGGTTACGCCAGACACTTCAACTTTTCCAGGACCTGCACTCATTGAAGGGCCTCGAACTGTGCGGCTCACACCAGAGACTTGCTTATAAGCTTCACGGAAAGTTTCCCACGTTTTATGTAACGGGATTTCAAAGTAACGCTTAGCGCCGGTATCACGCTCGATAAACATGTAGTAGGGGATCATGCCAAGCTGTGTTTGCTCTTTCCACATGTCAGCCCACATGTCAGCGTCTACGTTTATATTATTTAAAAGCGGTGCTTGTGTTCTGATCTGTGCACCTGTTTTGCGGATGAGTTTAATCGCTTCACGTGTGACATCAGTACGCAGTTCTTGTTTGTGGTTAACGTGCGCCATGATTGATACATGCTTTCCGGCATCAACCAGCTCTTTTAGTAAGGCTAACAGCTCTTGTGCATCTGGATCGGTGACGTATCTAAACGGCCAAAAAGTGAGAGATTTAGTACCGATCCTGATGGTACGAATATGGTCAAACCTTGGTTCTTTTAGCGCCTCCAGGTATTTACGCAATTTAACGGTGCGCATTACCATAGGATCGCCACCAGTCATCAATAGATCGGTCACTTCAGTGTGTTCGGCTAAGTAGTTGTGGAGCAGCTCGGCGTCGTTATTATTGAAGCGAGTTGCCTTTCCAACAAACTGCGCCCAGCGGAAGCAGAAAGTGCAATATGAGTGGCAGTATTGTCCTTGAGACGGGAAAAACAACACTGTTTCTTTATATTTGTGTTGGATTCCGTCTACGCGTTCACCTTCATACTCAGGAACATTTTTTTCCATTTGACCAGCTGGGTGCGGGTTTAACTTTTGACGAATTTTGGTTGCGAGGTTAAACACTTCTTCTGGTGTATGTTCACGACTTAACAAGTTGGCCATTTGCTCGTATGACTCGTCATCCAACATACCGCGCTGTGGGAAAGTTAATTGAAAAACAGGGTCATTAGGCACTTTGTCCCAATCTATGAGCTCTTCAATGACAAAGTTATTAACGCGAAAAGGAAACACGTTGGCGACGACTTTCATTTGAAAGCGAAGGTGTTCAGGTAGTTTATCCAATTGCTCAATCTTATCAATTTGGCGGTGTTGGTAAACAGTAAAACGAGGGGGCTGATAAGCTTCAGCTGGCTGCAATTTGACGGTTTGCTGCATAGATAATATGTCTCTTTTCTCATTTGCTAATGATAAAAGCGAGCATGGTAACATACCATTGATGTCATTTCAGGTACAAAGCGAGGAAAGTTCGAAATAACGTAATTTTATTGATTATGCGCCATGATTTTAGATTGCATTGTTAGAATTAGGTCATGAAATAGACCTAATTCCAAATTTATTGTGTTTTAGAAGTGTTCGCCGTCAATGGCAATATAAATCGCGTCAATGAGTGATTCAATATCTTCATTTGAGGTGATATAAGGCGGCATAATATAAATTAGCTTGCCAAATGGTCTTATCCAGACACCTTTCTGAATAAAGAATTTTTGGATTTTTGCAACATCAACAACCCTTTCCACTTCCACCACGCCAATCGCACCAAGAACCCTGACATCTATTACTGCATTTAGATTAAGACAGCGCTTGAGTGCGTTAAGCGCGCTCGCGACTCGTTCAATATTGGCCATTGTTTCTTGGCGCTTTAAGATAGTGAGACTAGCAACTGCGGCAGCACACGCTAGCGGGTTTCCCATAAAAGTTGGTCCGTGCATTAACACTTTCGCTTCGCCTTGGCTAATACCCAAAGCCACATCTTCTGTTGCCAAAGTGGCCGCGAGCGTCATGTTTCCGCCAGTAAGCGCTTTGCCAACACACATAATATCCGGTGAGATCCCTGCGTGTTCACAGGCAAACATTTTACCTGTACGGCCAAATCCAGTCGCAATTTCATCTAAAATTAGTAGCACCTCATACTTATCGCATAGCGCTCGAATCGCCTTGAGATATTCAGGGTGGTAGAAGTTCATACCGCCTGCATTTTGTACTATCGGTTCGATGATAAATGCCGCGACCTTTTCATGATGAGCAGCAAATGCGGTTTCTAACGTGTTAAGTTCATCTTGGCTTTGGCTGCCGTAAAACTCACTTTTAGGGGCATCGACAAACACTTGCTCAGGTAAAAAGCCTTGGTACATGGCATGCATTGAATTCACAGGGTCGCAAACGCTCATCGCCGCGAATGTATCACCGTGATAGCCCTTTTTGGCTGTCATTATTTGGGTTTTGTTCTTTTTGCCTTTACTCAACCAATATTGGATCGCCATTTTGATTGCAACTTCAACACTGACTGAGCCACCGTCGGCTAGAAATACTCGATTAAGTGGGGCTGGGGTTAGCTCCACAAGTAGTTTGCATAACTCCACTGCAGGCTGATGAGTTAGCCCCCCAAACATGACATGGCTCATCGTGTCTGCTTGATTTTTTATCGCCGTGATTATTTCTGGATGACCATAACCATGCACAGCACTCCACCAGGATGCCATACCGTCAATGAGAGTTTCGCCAGTTTCAAGCTCAATTTTGTTCTCGAATGTTCTTGCGGCTGGATAGACGGGCAGAGGGTCAATCATCGATGTATAAGGGTGCCATATATGCTTGCGATCAAATTCAATATCGATTGTCTGTT
Source organism: Pseudoalteromonas sp. Of11M-6 (assembly GCF_022347905.1). Lineage (NCBI taxonomy): Bacteria > Pseudomonadati > Pseudomonadota > Gammaproteobacteria > Alteromonadales > Pseudoalteromonadaceae > Pseudoalteromonas > Pseudoalteromonas sp. Of11M-6. The sequence continues at coordinate 4,284 of NZ_JAKRFW010000066.1, forward strand.
TATTGCTCATTTGTAAACCTTGTGGGCGCATGTAACGTTGACAATACTAAGCTAAGAAGTAGACTAAGCCAATCACCGTCAGTTTGACTGCGCTAAATTTAATCACTAGAAAATACTCGTGTTGTAAATTTAGGCAAGAATAAAAAGAGAATGAAAATATGGAATTAGGCGCGCTAAGACACGATTGGACACATGAAGAAGTAAAAACACTGTTCACCATGCCTTTTAACGACTTACTTTTTTATGCAGCAAGTATTCACCGCAAACACTTCAATCCCAATGAAGTTCAAATCTCCACTTTGCTGTCTATCAAAACGGGTGCCTGTCCTGAAGATTGCAAATACTGCCCACAGTCAGGTCATTACAAAACTGATCTTGAACGAGAGCGTTTGATGGAAGTGGAAAAGGTTGTAACTCAAGCTAAGCTTGCTAAAGAAAAGGGCGCGACGCGTTTTTGTATGGGCGCCGCTTGGTCTGATCCAAAAGACAGAGATATGCCTTATATCGCCAAAATGGTGAAAGAAGTTAAAGAGCTAGGTCTAGAAACCTGTATGACTTTGGGTAAACTGGATAATCAAAAAGCGCACACGCTAAGAGAAGCGGGCCTGGATTATTACAACCATAATTTGGACACCTCACCTGAATACTACGAGCAGATTATCACGACAAGAACTTATCAAGACAGACTCGATACCCTTGATCACGTAAGAGATGCAGGAATGAAAGTGTGCTCTGGTGGTATTGTAGGAATGGGAGAGCAGGCATCTGATCGTTATGGCTTGCTGATCCAATTAGCAAACCTGCCAAAACAACCTGAAAGTGTACCGATTAACATGCTTGTTAAGGTTAAGGGCACGCCACTTGAAAATGTTGATGATCTCGATCACTTTGAGTTTATCCGTACTATTGCGGTTGCGCGCATCATGATGCCACACAGTTACGTGCGTTTATCTGCAGGTAGAACGGCAATGAATGAACAGATGCAATCGATGTGTTTCTTCGCTGGCGCTAACTCAATTTTCTATGGTGATAAGCTATTAACCACGGAAAACCCGGAAGCAGACGCCGATATGAACCTCATCAGAAAACTTGGGATGAACCCTGAAAAACGTGAAGATTATTCGGATGAGGCCTATGAGGCATCGTTAAGCTCTGCAATTGCGGACAAGGCGACATCAGAGCTATTTTACGAAGCCAACTAATCAATGTCGTTTGAGTATATTCAATCTGCCTTAGCAGCTCGTCACGCTGACGGGTTGCTAAGAAAACGCATTGTGGTTGAAAAGGCCTCTGCAAGTAGAATTAAAATTGCTAATCAGCAATATATTAACTTTGCCAGCAATGACTACCTGGGACTTGCAGACTCGTTGGAATTTAACGCTCTCGCATGCACTGAAGCCGGAAGCCGTAGTTCGGCGCTTGTTACGGGTTATCTTGATATTCACCGTCAGCTAGAGGATAAGCTTTGCAGCGTTTTGGGTTATGATGCAGCACTGTTATTTCCAAGCGGTTTTGCCGCTAATACCAGTGTGTTAAAGGCATTGTTCACGCCCCAAGAAAAGCAATTAAGCGCTGCGGTGTTCCAAGATAAGCTCAACCACGCCAGCCTGTTAGACGGTGGTTTAGCGGGTAGCGCTAAGTTTGTTCGCTTTAATCACAATGATTTGACGCACTTAAGGTCTCGATTAGAAAAAACCAAAGCCGACAGTAAACTCATTGTGACTGAAGGGGTGTTTTCTATGGATGGAGACAAAGCGCCGATATCTGAAATCAGTGTGCTGGCTAAGTCTCATTCTGCGTGGCTCATGGTCGACGACGCTCATGCGTTTGGCGTTGTGGGAGCGCAAGGACTTGGCACGATTGAAAGCGGCATTAAACCTGAAATTTTGGTGATCACCTTTGGCAAAGCGATGGGCTGTCAAGGAGCTGCGGTATTAGCAAGTCATGATGTGATAAATTACATGACGCAATTTAATCGTGAGTTTATCTATACAACGGCGTTGTCGCCTATTATGGCAAGCGTTGCATTATGCCAGTTGAATAAATTGCTTGCTGCATCTGAAGCGAGACACAAATTACAAGTAAACATCGACTATTTTAAGTCGTTAGTTGCACAAACCAACTTATCTCCCATTCCAAGTGATACGGCCATACAGCCTCTTGTGTATGGTAGCAGCGAAAATGTATTAGCGGCGCAACATAAACTTAAGGAAAAGGGACTTTGGGTTGGGGCTATTAGGCCACCAACGGTGCCCCAAAATACCGCACGATTGCGAATTACAATAACGGCACAGCACAGTCACGAAGATATAGACAAATTAGTTTCGGCCTTAGTGGAGGGAGCATGAGCAAAGCACAAAAGACGCAAACAGCAAAGTGCTTTTCAAAAGCCGCGCAATCATACTCTCAACACGCCAACGTACAAAAACAGGCCGCAGATGTACTCTTTTCACGTTTAACACAGCAAAATAGCGAGCTTGGTGCGGTGCGTATGTTTCCTAGGTTGCTCGATTTAGGATGCGGGCCACATGAAAACTTTCATAGATTAAATGCCTTCACGAATCATTATGTTGGAGCGGATCTTAGCTTGGCTATGTTGGCAAGCGCTGAAAATACGACAAATAGTGTTTGCTGTGATATGGATAAACTCGCTATTCAGTCAAATTGTATCGACTTAGTCTTTAGTAATTTTGCAATTCAGTGGTCTAATTCCCCGCAAGCGTTGTTTGCGCAGTTGTATGAAGTACTAAAAAAAGAAGGACGAGTGTTGCTAAGCTCAGTGCTTGACGGCTCGTTAAACGAAATCGATAGCGCATGGCGAGCCATTGATGAGTGTGGCCATATCAATTCATTTTATTCGCTGTCGGCACTTAAATCTTTTGCTCTACAAGCCGGATTCGCAGTGACTTGGGCGGATGAAGCGTTATTGATTGATAGTTTTGACACACCGTTAAAGGCGTTGCGCTCGGTAAAAAATATCGGTGCCAACGATGTAAAAACCGCTTCTCGTCGACAAGGTTTGTTAGGCAAATCAGCTTACGCTCAGCTGCTGAGTAGCTACCCTGAGAGTGAAAATGGTTTTGATGTCAGTTATCAAGTCGGATTTTTGGAGTTAAGGAAATGAATCAAGCATATTTTGTAACTGGGACCGACACAGAAGTAGGTAAAACCTATATTTCTACTTTATTACTGAAACTGTTGGCTAAGCACGGCAAAAAGGCTTTTGGCTTTAAGCCGATTGCGGCGGATGCTGAAGAGGCATTTGGTGAACTAGTGAACGTCGATGCTATCAGTTTAATGGAAGCTGCGACGGTGCACGGTACTTACGAGCAAGTTAACCCATTTTGTTTTGCACCAGCAATTGCCCCGCATATTGCAGCAAGACAGGTAAATGTTGACATCACAGTCGATAAGCTACATGAGCGCTTTAGTGAAATTCAGCAACTAGGCGCTGAGTATATATTATGTGAAGGTGCAGGTGGCTGGGCATTGCCCATTAACGACAACGAATATCTGTATGATTGGGTCGTCAGAGAACAACTTCCCGTTATTTTAGTGGTTGGCATGAAGCTAGGCTGTTTGAATCATGCGTTTTTAACGGCAGAATCTATCAAGCAAAAAGGACTGAATTTGGTTGGGTGGATTGCAAACCAGATTGACCCTGAGATGTCTGTATTTGAAGAAAACCTTGAAAGTTTAAAGCTTCGTCTAGACTGTCCGCTGCTTGCAACAGCGCCTTACAGTGAGGGCACACCAAAGCTACAGCTTCGCTCAGCGTTATTAGAGTTGTTTGAGCTAAAATCAGGTACCAGTCAATACTAAGTAACCTGATGTAATGGTCTCCTCCCACACTCGGCATCGGTGTGCCATGATTGAATTGCAAACAATCAAAATGGGAGAAGACCAAATGCAGATTACAACAATCAGTATCGACATCGCAAAAAATATTTTTCATTTTATTGGATGCAATCTATCCAATAAGATTGTAGTAAAGAAAGCTATTAAACGTCGTCAACTACTGACTTATTTGGCACAAATGCCAAATTGTAAATTAGTCATGGAAGCGTGTGGAACCTCTAATTATTGGGGTCGTGAAATTAGCCAATTAGGTTTTCAAGTTGAGCTCATACCACCACAACACGTGAAGCCATTTTTGACGGGGAATAAAAATGATTACAACGATGCGTATGCAATTTTAATCGCATCACAGCAGGCACATATTCGCTCAGTTCCAGTGAAAACATTAGAGCAGCAAGATAGTCAAACAATCCATAAAGTGAGAGAGCTTGCAATTGGTCAACGAACAGCGCTGAGTAATCAAATTCGAGGTTTGCTACTTGAGTACGGCATTGCCATTACTAAAGGTATCGAAAATGTTCGCAAAGAAGTGGCTGCTTTGTTAGGTGAGGAGCGAGTATTGACCACGAGCTTTAAACAAGTGCTTAGCCAACTCTATAAACTCCTACAAGTGCTTGATGAAAGTATTGAAACGTACAATCAACAGATAAAAGAGCAAGTTAAAAACAATGAGATATGCGTTAATTTACAGAGTATTCCGAGCATAGGGCCAATAGTTGCTAGTAGTTACTTTAACGAAGTGGGTAATGGTAGTGGTTATACAAAAGGGCGAGATGTTTCAGCCTCATTAGGACTCGTGCCCAAGCAACGTAGTACAGGTGGAAAATCAGTTTTGCTCGGGATAAGTAAGCGTGGTAATCGATATTTGAGGTGTTTACTTATTCAAGGGGCGAAATCGGTTGTATCGAGAGCAAAGTATAAAACAGACCAACTGAGTCTTTGGATAAATCGACTTGTACAAACGCGAGGGCATAATAAAGCCTGCGTCGCTTATGCGAATAAAATGGCTAGAGTGGCTTGGGCAATTACAGTATCAAAAGAGGCATATCAAGCAAGATAAGTAGATTTCTTTCACCGAATTGCGAAAGTGACTGAAGTAGATGACATAACAGGTCAAACCGGCATATTGAAAACCTGTCGAGCTCAGGGGTAGCTAAATACCGATAACCTGATTAGGGCAATATGCGCGATTTACATCGAGGTCAGAGTTTCAAATAGAACTCATTAACAGACCGTATATATGACAGCAATCCTGTCCCTGTTATTTACTAAAGAAACCTTGCAATAAGGGAGGAGACCATATATGAGCTGCGGATAATTAATGCCTTTCTAGCAGTCAGTTTTAGCGCTAACTGCGTTGAATTCACTTCCAATAGCCAGCTATTGGTGCGTAAATTCGCCTAGTTATCCCCAAAACTCTCTGGCTAGATAAGAAGATAGTTTAAGGTGGTTAAAAAAACAGTGAGTTAGCTCATTCCTTATCCAAACCTCAGGTTAAACAAAGCGGCTTCTAAAAGTAGTAAGCCGCTTTGAGTCTGTTAATTACAACCTTTTTGAATGGTTTGTGTTGTCACACTGACCTCAAAGTCATTGTAATCATTATCGTTTTGATCTTCCCAACGTTGGTTGGTACCTGAAACTTGGTACTTGGTTGATAGAGCATTACTGTTACCATCAATAGCGAGCACATAGGTAAAGGATTGTCCTTGAAGGATGTCATAGCTGCCGGCACTGCCGTATTCATCAAGCAATTTAATATACTGGCCATTTACTTTGATACCCCAGTCATTATTGAATAATGAGTCTTCTCTGACGAACGCGTAATTGATCCGCGTGTAGTTGTCAGGCACACATGCGGTTTCATTGTCGAGTATGTTTCCCGATAGGGTTTCATTGCCTGAGGTATTGCTCACGCCAGTTACGCCCAAAGAGAGTTCCCGATCGCCAGTGTACTCAGTATCGTCTATTGTTGCTATTTGAATGGTAGCTGTTGTGCTGCCCACAGGTATTACCAATGAAGTAGATGGTGCTACGTAGTCATCTGATTGCGTTGTCACATCATTGACCGCCACCGAAAAGCTGACGTCCTGCTCGAAAACTTTACTTAAGGTAATTTGATAGCTAAGGGTACTTCCTTCATAAACCGTGTTTTCAATACTCGTTAACGTAAAAGACGGTGGCGAAGGAGGGGTTGGTGTGCCGCCGCAACCAGAAACGGTATAGCATGTACTGCTACCATTTGGGTTATATGTAAGGTCATTTACTCGTATTGGTAATGTATTGATATAACAGGTGCTTCCTGTATCAGGGTTTAACTTATAAATCGCACTTTTGTTGGTGTGTCCGGCGTCATTAATGATAACGCGACTGATAATAAGCTCTCCGTTACTATTAAGGCTTGCCCCTGTAACGGCAGTTAGGTCGTGATCAGATAATTTAGTCACAGAAAAGTCGTTGGTATTAACTTGGTAAACGGCTGCACTCGTGACTAGGATTAAGCGACCATTATAAAACTCAAGATCGCCGCGGTATTTTCCCGCCAATGAGGGGAGATCCGAGAGCTTAGTCGCGTCGCCTGTGTTTTTATCTATGCTGTAAATAGAATCGTAACTCGTTCCAATGAGTCTATCGTTTGTGCTGTCATATGCCAATCCCACCAAATAAGCCGTTCTACCGACTATGGTATGAGAGGTTCCATCAAAATATGCCAGTTGAACATAGCGATGTTTTTTACCTTCAATGGGAATATCTGCGTCAGCTGGTAAGTTTAGATGACTGGTATCAACTTTATAATCGATTGGCCTTGGTGCGGATGCATAGTACCAACGCGCACTGCTAGTATCATAGGCGAGTGCTGCCGAACTAAAAGCGGCTAAACTATTGGCGCTGGCTTGTCCTGCACCTTCATCTAGGCCAAACAAAATACCAATATCGCCGCGGCCAGCGTTAATACCAAAAACCTGACCTGGGCAACTATCTGCATAGGTGTATGTGGAAAGTAATGTTGAGAGTAAACCAAGTGTTGTGAGTGATGCTTTTAACATAGCAGGAACCCTAAAAAGTGTACGTCCTGTAACTTAAAACAACACAAAGCAATGTCTTCGCAATTGAGTCCAACTCAATGCGATGACTTAATCCTTTAAGGCGGGCGCTTCCATTATTGACTTTGCAATCTAGCGCTATAATTGATCATAATTTACACTTTTACAACAGTAAAATAGTTAAAAAGTACTAATTATTTGATTCTTGCCTATTTTTAAAGTTTGGCAATAATGACTCAACAATTTCTTTTGCTGAGATGGTATAGCGTACGCCAGAAAACATCACTGATGCATTTTCATCGATCCCTGTAATGCCCGTTAAAGTCCAGCCTTCACCTCTCTCTGGGCAGTAAACCTTTGTCGTTGGTGGGATAACGGTGAACTCTTGACTCATATTCATTCTCCAAAAATGCTAAATTATAAAGCAATGCAAGCGATCATAATATTGAAAGGTATATGTGCTGCAATAAGTGCTACCATTGCGGCAGATACTTAGACCTGAGCATTTTATGGAATTTGAAACACCAAGGCTAGTCATCAGGCCCATAAGGCACAAAGATAATCCGCAGTTATTAGCGTTACTTAATTTACCGCAGGTAAAAGCGTATAACGATTACGGCGATAACCTCACTGAAGTAGACCTTAAGTGCATGATCCAAATGGATATTGAGCGTCAATATGAAGGTATAGGTGGTCGTTTTTGCCTCGTGTGTAAAAGCACTAAAGCGGTGATTGGATGTATTGGTTTCTATCACGAAGACGGTGATATTGAGGGCCTACATATTGGCTATGAATTAATGCCTGATTATTGGGGTAAAGGCGTGATGTTTGAAGCTTTACGTTGTCTATTTGCAAACAAAAGCCAGATTGAGTTTAAGCTCAATGTGGTTTTGGCGCATGTATCGGCTGATAATCTTCGTTCATTAAACCTACTCAAGCGTTTGGGGTTTTGCGCTGTTGGAAATAATCTGTATAAAATTGAGTTATAAAAAGGGCAACGTAATCGTTGCCCTAGTACAAATGTGAAAAGAGTTACGAAAGTGCTCGAATTCTTTCATCAAGTGGTGGGTGAGAAGCAAAGAAGTCTGCAATAGACTTACCTGAAGCAATACCAAAAGCCATCATTGAGCCTTCTAATTGCGATTCATGGTTGTGCTTCAAACGCTCTAATGCTGAACGCATTTTTTGCGCACCGACTAAATCCGCTGCACCTTTATCAGCTGCAAATTCTCGTTTACGACTAAAGTAAGCGACAACAACAGAAGCCAGAATACCAAAGAGGATCTGGAATATCATATCAAAAATAAAATATGTCCAGCTTCCACCTGACTCTTCTTCATCGCCATGCAAGAAGTTATCAACAATACCCGCCAATACTTTAGCGAAGAATATAACAAAGGTATTTACAACACCTTGGATCAAGGTAAGTGTAACCATGTCGCCATTTGCAACGTGTGACACTTCGTGCGCAAGAACAGCCTCTGCTTGGTCTTGATTCATGTTGTGGAGTAGGCCAGTACTCACAGCAACTAAGCTGTTATTTTTACTCGGCCCGGTTGCGAACGCATTCATTTCAGGGCTGTCGTAAATCGCAACTTCTGGCATCGCAATTCCTGCTTTTTTAGCTTGCTCTGCGACAGTAGAAACTAACCAATGCTCAGTTTCGTTTCGTGGTTGCTCAATAACATGGGCACCTGTTGATTTCTTTGCAATCCACTTCGACATGTAAAGAGAGATAAAAGAACCACCGAATCCAAATACGGCAGCAATAACCATAATGCCTGTATAGCTTCGGTTAGAAATACCAAACACAGACATTAAGATAGATAACACAATTCCTAACACAAGCATTACTGCTAAGTTAGTGATAAGGAATAAGATGACGCGTTTCATTTTGACCTCGTTAGACAAAAATAAGGAACTAAGTAACTTTTCCCAAGCACTTGCTTATTACACTAGTCCTAGATGCTTTATATGGTCAGAAGTTCAAAAGCACAAGTAAATTCGTATGAATATTCAATAAAGAACACATCATACAATTTATTGGTTAACCAGTTTCAACTTCTGAGATAGAGAATGCAGCATCTGGTCAACAGAACTATGCTCATTGCTTAACCCTTCTAATAAGGTCATAAAGTAGCAGTCCATCATAACGGTTGCTTTCAACTCACTGTATTCCTGCTCACTGAATAACAAGTGTTTGAACAAATTGAGTTGCCCCTTAAAGAATTCGCTATGCCAAATAATCCCACAAAGCAGCTCTTTACTGAAATCTCTATTGCTAAGATAAAAAGCAAATAAATACTTTGCATAGTGGCGTAACTTTAAGCTGGCACTATGCTGCTCATCTGATGTTTTCGCTTCATTAATTAGTTCATCTATTTGGTTATGCATTGCGACTTTGAGCATGTCGAGCTTAGTGGGGAAGTGAGAGAAAACCGTTCCCGTTGCCACGTTTGCTGCTTGGGCAATTTGCCGAGTTGTGGTGTTTTCAAAACCATTGTCTTGAAAAAGCTGCCAACTAGCACTGAGAATTTTATTGTACGTAATTTCTCTTTTTTTCATATGGTTACCTTTTTATTTGCGAAGAGAGTGTAGCACAATTCCAGATTATTTAAGAGATAAAGTTTGCAAATAATGAGCGCGCTCATTATTATAATTGAGCGTGCTCATTAAATTTCAATAGGAGTTGTTATGCAATATTTGAGCTTATTCATCGGATACATTCTATTCATCCCTTTTATCTTTTTTTACAGCTATATTCTTGGCCCAGCTTTAAAAATTGTGCTGATCCCAGGTGGTCTCGCGGTGCTATGCCTAATTATGGGTCCCAAAACGTTTTTCTCTCACTTTAACCGTGCTAAAGCATTAAGTATTGAAGAATTGATAGTGTCTAAATAACTCAGGGTGTCATCGCGTGATAATTGCAATAAGTTGATTCTTCGCATTAAAGACGAACTCAGGTATAATGCCCGCAGCTAAGGTGTGAAGGACCTTAGCCCTGTATCGTTCAAAATTAGTCGAGGAATTATTATGACCGTTGGCATCATTATGGGCTCAAAATCAGACTGGCCTACAATGCAACATGCAGCTGAAATGTTAGATAAATTTGGTATTGATTATGAAACTAAAGTGGTTTCAGCTCACCGTACTCCACAGCTTTTAGCGGATTATGCTTCGACAGCAGCAGAACGTGGGATCAAAGTTATCATTGCCGGTGCTGGCGGTGCTGCACACCTACCAGGTATGGCGGCAGCATTTACAAGTCTGCCTGTACTTGGCGTTCCAGTAAAATCAAAAACGCTAAATGGCGTGGACTCATTACTGTCAATTTGCCAAATGCCTAAAGGTGTTGCGGTAGGTACGTTAGCGATTGGCGACGCTGGTGCTGCAAACGCCGGTTTGCTAGCTGCTCAAATTTTAGGTTGTCAGCAGCCTGAGGTTTTTGCAAAAGTAGAAGCGTTCAGAAAAGAACAAACAGAAACGGTATTAGCTAATCCAGATCCTGCGAAATAACATGAATATTCTTGTTTTAGGGGCGGGACAATTAGCCCGTATGATGAGTCTATCGTCAACTCATCTTGATATAAAAGTGTTGGCCTATGATGTTGGCAGGCAAACGGTAATAAACCCCGTTACCTTTGCAACAATACCAGAGTCATTACAGCAAGCCATTGACAATGCTGATGCCATCACTGCAGAATTTGAACATATTCCACATGATGTTTTAGCGCTTTGCGAACAAAGCGGTAAGTTCTACCCTGGCGCAGAAGCAATCGCCACCGGTGGTGATCGCGCGAAAGAAAAAGCACTACTAGATAAAACATCTGTGCCTTGTGCTCCTTTCAAAATCATTACGGATAAAGCGCATTTTCTCACAGCGATTGATGAGTTAGGCATGCCTTTGGTCGTTAAAACCTGTCAGGCAGGCTATGATGGGAAAGGGCAATGGCGAGTTAAATCAGAGTCTGAAATAGATAGTACTTGGGCCGAAATGTCCGAGTTTTTGCAAGCAGGCACTGAAGCACAGCCTCACTCTATCGTTGCTGAAAAAATGATACCGTTTGACCGTGAAGTGTCGATTATTGGTGTGCGAGCAAAAAATGGCGAATGTAAAATTTATCCGTTGACTGAAAACCAGCATACCAATGGTGTACTGACCTTATCAATTGCCGGGAAAGAGAAAGCCAATATTCAATCGCAAGCGGAAGACGCATTTGCGAAACTTGCGAATGCACTCGATTATGTTGGTGTACTTGCTATTGAGTTTTTCGATGTTGAAGGTCAATTATTGGTTAATGAAATAGCGCCTAGGGTACATAACTCAGGACATTGGTCTCAACAAGGTGCCCATGTAAGCCAGTTTGAAAACCATATTCGCGCCGTTGCCGGTTTACCGATTGGTGATACAAGGCTGCTTCGCCCAACCGCGATGATTAATGTTTTAGGGCAAAGTCACATTCCATCGCAAGTTCTTGCTGTTCCGGGGACAACCAGTCACTGGTATGGCAAAGATGCGAAACCGGGCAGAAAAATGGGGCATATCAATGTTTCAGCTGACTCACTGCATAAATTAGGTGAAGCACTTGCGGAGCTTGCTGACATCTTGCCTGAAGCAGACTACCCTGGGGTCATGGAAACCGCTCAGCAATTAATTTTGAATTAGTACTACTGTTTTTAGCTAAAGAGGCCCATTGTTAACTAAAAACCTAAGCTTCTGATAACTATTGAGTTAGCTCATTCCTTTATCGAAGAGCTCAGGTTGGATATAAAAAATTTAATTTTTTTACTGTAATTTTTGGAACTCTTTTCTGATAGTGCGGTCTACTAATGTGAGGCGCGGATAGGCCTCATTTCATACTCGTTGTCCATCAACGACTATGTGAGCGCAGAGAGTATTTGGCCAGCATCCCTATGCTGGCCTTTTTTTTGTCCCACCCATTGTGCTTTTAATCTTAAATCTGTCGATATTCCGCTGGCTTTCTGCTTAAATTAGACAAATTTAACTATTATAAGAAAGTCACATGTTGAAACTCTCTCTTATCTCGATGGCAGTCGCTTCAGGTTTATTCCTTTCTGGTTGTCAGACCACTGAAGTAAGCCCAAAACCACAACAAGTTGAAGCCAATTCACCAGTCCCACAAGTTGTTGCTACTCCCGTTGATTTTGGTGGTGAGCAGATCACCCTAAAACAAGCAATGGCGCATCCTGATTGGTTAGGAAGACAACCAGAAGGCGCGTATTGGGGGGCCGATAGCAAAACCGTTTTCTATAAGCGTAAGCAAGCTGGTTCAGAGTTAAGAGATCTATTTAAAGTCAGTAGCGCACAAACAAGCGAAGCGGTTTCGCTGTCAGATTTACATGCTGTTGGTGCAGCAAACGCGATTTATAATAAAGGTCGGACGCTACAATCTTATGAATTTAAGGGCAACATATTCGTTAAAAACCTGAAGTCTGGCGCTTTGATACAAGTTACTCATTCTTCGAACTATGAGTATGCACCGCAATTCTTAAGTGATAACCGATTAGCTTACCGTTCAGGCAATGCGCTATTTGCGTTCGATTTAGCCACAGGTTTAACCAAAGAACTGGTAAAGTTACATTTATCGGATAAGCCAGAAGGGGTAAAAGAGCCAAATGGATATATCGCTGAGCAGCAACACGAACTGATTCAATTCGTCGCGCTAACGCACAAAAACAGCAAAGATCGAGAAGCTAGAAATCAAGAGATAGAAGCGAATAACGCAAGCATCCAAGATAATCAGTTTTATCTTGGTAAAGGAAAAACGCTTATCTCAGTTAGCTTAGCACCTACTGGTGACAAGTTAATCGCCGTGATCACCGATGATAAACCAAGTCGTTCTGACTCTGACATCATGCCTAACTACGTGAGTCAAAACGGTGACATTGATCCGGTAAAAGCTCGCCGCCGCGTTGCAGACACAAAACCAATGAGTTCTGATGTGATTTTCATTGATTTAGCAAAATCAGAGCAAGTCACGCTGAGCTATGATACTTTGCCTGGCTTTGATGAAGATGTACTAGCCGAGGTGAAACGCGAAAATGCTAAGGCCAAAGGTGAATCATATAAGAGTGAAAAAGCACCACGTGATATCAACCTGATCGACACATGGGGCTGGAGTCAATCCGCTATCCAATGGAATAGTGACGGTTCTCAAGTCGCAGTGATGCTTGGTGCTTGGGATAATAAAGACAGATGGTTAGCAACTGTTGATTTTGATAAACAACAATTCGTTTCTCAGCACCGCCTACATGACAATGCTTGGATCAATTACACCTACAATGATTTTGGCTGGTTAAACAACCAAGATGCTTTGTACTATCTTTCAGAGCAAACTGGATATAGCCAGCTTTATGTTAAGCCGCTTAACGGCAAAGCAAAAGCAATGACTTCAGGGAAGTTTGTGGTTTCTGAACCAACCTTAACCCAAGATAGTCAATTTGTTTATTACAAAGCCAATAAAGATCACCCAGGTTTATACGAAATTTATCGCGTCAATTTAGCAAACGGTGAAGATGAGCAGTTAACTGATTTAGATGGTCTGACTGATTACCAGCTAAGCCCAGATGAGCAAAAGCTGTTGTTAACTCACTCAAAAATCATGATGCCTCCAGAACTTTATGTGGCGGATGCAGCGCCAAAAGCAGCGGTGTCACGACTCACTAATACGGTCTCAGATGCATTTTTAAATAAGAAGCTAATTGCACCTAAGATTGTCGCGGTTCCTTCAAGCCATCAAGGTGAGCCTGTCTACGCAAAAGTATATTACCCAGCAGATTATCAAGAAGGCGAAACGGGTAAGAATCGTAAGGCTGTGATCTTTAACCATGGTGCGGGTTATTTGCAGAACTCTCATATGGGTTGGTCTAACTACTTTAGAGAGTTTATGTTCCATTCACTCCTCGCGAGCGAAGGCTATGTCGTTATGGATATGGACTATCGCGGCTCTAAGGGCTATGGCCGAGATTGGAGAACGGCAATCTATCGTCATATGGGTAAACCAGAAATCGAAGATTTGGCAGACGGTGTTGAGTGGATGGTGAACAACGCTAATGTTGACCGTGGTGCTGTAGGTACTTATGGTGGTTCATACGGCGGCTTTATGACATTTATGGCGCTATTTACTCAGCCGGATCTATTCCAGGCAGGCGCAGCTTTACGTCCAGTCACCGATTGGGCCTATTACAACGACCCGTATACCTCAAATATCCTTAATCGCCCAGATGTAGACCCAATTGCATACAAACGCAGTTCGCCTATCTATCATGCTGAAGGTTTGAAAAACAAGCTTCTGATCAATGCACCTATGGTTGATGACAACGTGTTTTTCCAAGATGTTGTGCGCTTGGTGCAACGCCTGATTGAGCTAGAAAAGGAAGACTTTGAAACGGCGATTTATCCAGTGGAACCTCATGGCTTTAGACAGCCATCAAGTTGGTTGGATGAATACCGTCGTATATACAAGCTGTTCAAAGAAAACTTGTAATCAAATGAGTGGATAAAAAGCCAGCTTAAGCTGGCTTTTTTGTTTTATAAAATAAATAGATAACAGCTAAAACCACACCACCAACTGCACCAAATAGATGTGCTTCAATGGCGACTCTCGAGTCTATCAGTTTGGCTACATCAGCGCTTGCACCCGCATATTGCTCCCAACATACCTTTGCCCACACACCAATAAACAACAGATATCCAGTTGTTAGCTTGCGCTTAATATCTTCAAGTGCTCCCCATACGATAAGCCCATGTAATAAGCCACTCAAGCCTGTATATACAATAATGTTTGGCGAAAATAGCAAAATCATGAGCCCAGTAAAGAGGCCAAGAAAAAGTACATTCAGCCAATATTTTCTTAGAGTTGTATATTCGGCATGTAATAGCCAAATAAATAAGATACCAAGCAGGTTTAGCATCAAGTGATACCAATTGCTATGGGTAAACTGGCCGCTCAAAATACGCCATAATTCACCATCAGCAATTGCATTTCTGTCAAAATCTAAGTGTGGGCCAAGCCCGAACAACATTAGTATTGTTGACAATATCGCCAAAGACGCAGGGCCAATGAGATATTCTTTGTTCGTTGGAAGTTCAAACATACGATTTCACGTTATTATTTTTGCATATTGTGCCTAATTGCTTTTATGATGCCAAATATAAGACGTAAGCAAAGTGGGTATTATGAAACATACACTTGCATCACTAACCGTGATTGCCGCATTCAGCTTTTCAACCAACACCTTAGCTGAGCAACAAAAAATCGAAATTAGAGAGCCGGAAGCCGCAACAGGTTTCCAATCTAAAGAAGCGCGCACCGCAGAAAAGTACATGGTCGTTGCTGCCAATCCCTATGCAAGTAAAGCAGGTCAATTGATGCTCTCAAAAGGGGGAAGTGCGGTTGATGCTATGATAGCGACTCAACTTGTGCTTACTTTGGTTGAGCCGCAATCTTCAGGCGTAGGTGGCGGGGCGTTTATCCTGCACTACGACAAGAAAAGCAATGAATTAATTAGTTTTGATGGAAGAGAAACTGCACCAAAACTTGCAGGCCCTGATCTATTTTTAGATGATACGGGTAATGCGGTTAGATGGATTGAGGCTGTGGTGGGCGGTCGCTCTGTTGGTGTGCCTGGTATTTTACACGCGTTTAAATCAGCACATGACAAATACGGTAAACTGCCATGGCAGGAATTATTCAAACCAGCGATTGAATTAGCTCGAGACGGATTTATCGTCTCTCCACGTTTAAATATGCTGCTTGAGAAAAAACTCAACCCTGGTTTGACAAAGCTCAGTCCTGCAAAAGAATATTTCTATCCGAATGGTAAAGCACTACAACCAGGGACCCTTAAAAAGAATCTGCCTTTGGCAAACCTATACTACAAGGTTGCAACACAAGGGATCCAAGCCTTTTATGAAGGGCAAAATGCCACCCAATTAGTGGAAGCTGTGCAAAAGTCTGAAATCGCACCTGGAAAATTGGCGCTGAGCGACTTGGAACATTATAAGAGCAAAACCCGAGACGCTATCTGTACGGAATATCGTGTATATAAAGTGTGCTCTATGGCACCGCCTAGCAGTGGTGGTATTGCCGTTTTGCAAATGATGAAACTGCTGGAACCGTACGACCTAGGTAAGTTTAAGGCAAACGACCCAGAAGCTTTGCACCTCTTTACTCAAGCATCTCGCCTAGCGTTTGCCGATAGAGATTTTTACGTAGCCGATCCTGATTTTGTTGAAGTGCCAGCAAAAGCATTGCTTAACGAGCAATATCTATTAGGCCGTAGCAAACTTATCGGTGAAATGGATAATCACGACTTTCCAGTAGGCGACCCAACTTCGGGCACACTCGCTTATGCTATGGATGATAGTTATGAATTACCTTCGACCAGCCATGTGTCGATTGTAGATGCAGAGGGTAATGCTATTTCTATGACAAGCTCGATAGAAATGGCATTTGGCTCGACGGTGATGGTCAACGGATATTTACTCAATAACCAATTAACCGACTTTGCGCTTTCTCCAAAAGTAGGGGATAAATGGGTCGCTAACCGGGTAGAAGCAAACAAACGCCCAAGAAGTTCTATGGCACCTGTAATGGTGTTTAATAAAGATGGGTCGCTTAAATTGATAGTCGGCTCACCGGGTGGCAGCCGTATTATCAACTATGTTGCTCAAACCTTAGTTGGTGTACTGGACTGGGGGTTATCTGTTCAGGCTGCGATTGATTTACCAAAAATCACCAATCGCAATAAGTACACAACGCTTGAAAAAGGCACAGAGCTGACGAAACAAGCACCTTACTTTGAGAAAAAAGGCCATGAAGTACAGATCCGCGACTTAAACTCAGGACTACATGCCATTGAGGTTCGTGGAACACATTTAATCGGTGGCGCAGATCCAAGAAGAGAAGGTGTTGCACTCGGTGAAAGCAGCGAATAAGCCGTGGTTTCTTAAGTGCTTTTAGGCTATAATTTTGCGTTCCAGAAAAATGCGTTTAACGTGCTCTGGAGCGCGTTAATAATGGTCTGATGAGCACTAAATTCATTGTAATTTAATCCTTTTCGACAATAATGAACCCTTAGACTAAAAAATTAGTGTCAAGCTTGTAAATATGACTAAACAAACCGATCCAAATTATCTCTACATTCCCTATTCAGGTCCTACACTATTAGAAACGCCACTGCTTAACAAAGGGAGTGCATTCTCTCAACGCGAGCGAGAAAATTTCAACTTAGCAGGACTACTTCCTCCTCGTTACGAAACAATTGAAGAGCAAGTTGAGCGTTGTTATCAGCAATATTCAAGCTTTAGCGACAACCTAAACAAGCACATTTACTTGCGTGCTATTCAGGATAACAACGAAACGCTGTATTACCGTTTAGTACGCGATCATTTGGAAGAAATGATGCCAATCATCTACACCCCTACAGTAGGTGATGCATGTGAGAAGTTTTCAGATATCTATCGCAGCTCTCGTGGTTTGTTTATTTCTTATGAAGACCGTTATCAAATCGACGATATTTTACGAAATGCCACTAAAGGCAAAGTAAAAGTTATTGTGGTTACAGATGGTGAACGTATTTTAGGCCTTGGCGACCAGGGTATTGGTGGTATGGGTATTCCTATCGGTAAGCTGGCACTTTACACCGTGTGTGGTGGGATCAGCCCAGCTTACACGTTGCCTGTTATGCTTGACGTAGGGACAAACAACGAGAAGTTACTCAACGACCCAATGTACATGGGCGCAAGACACCCGCGTATCAACCAAGCTGAATATGACGAATTCCTAGATTTATTCATTAAAGCGGTGAAACGCCGTTGGCCTAATGTGCTGTTACAGTTTGAAGATTTCGCACAACCTAATGCAATGCCACTTTTGAAACGTTACCGCGATGAAATCTGTAGCTTTAACGATGATATCCAAGGCACCGCTGCGGTTACTGCAGGCTCGCTGTTAGCCGCTTGCCGTGTGAAAGGGGCAAAGCTCTCGGAACAAAGAGTGGTGTTTGTTGGTGCAGGTTCTGCTGGCTGTGGTATTGCTGAGCAAATTATTAGCCAAATGATTTCAGAAGGGATAACCGACGAGCAAGCGAGAAGCCAAGTGTTTATGGTGGACCGTTTTGGCCTTCTGACAGAGGGCATGGAAGGGCTAAGAGATTTCCAAGAAGCGCTAGTTCAACAACAAGCCAACCTTGCGGATTGGACATACAGTGGTGAATTTGCATCTTTATTAGATGTAATGCACTGTGCAAAACCAGACATCTTAATTGGTGTGTCAGGTCAAGCAGGTCTATTCACTGAGCAAGTGATCCGCGCGATGCATGCAGGGTGCGAACAGCCGATAATTTTCCCACTAAGTAATCCATCACGCCAAGTTGAAGCGCATCCAAAAGATGTGATTGAGTGGACTGATGGTCAAGCAATTGTAGCTACGGGAAGCCCATTTGAACCTGTAGTACATGGTGAGCAAACAATTATCATACCTCAATGTAATAACAGTTATATCTTCCCAGGGATCGGCCTTGGTGTACTTGCAGCTAAAGCGAACCGTATTACAGATAGCATGTTGATGGTATCGAGCGAAATGCTTGCTGAATCATCACCACGTGCTAATACGGGCAAAGGTAGCTTACTACCAGCCCTAACTGAAATTGAGCCGTTGAGTAAGCGAATTGCTTTTGCAGTTGCTAAAAAAGCAATGGAAGAGGGCGTTGCACTTGAAATGGAAGACGACGCAATTTGGGCAGCGATAGAGAAAAACTATTGGCTCCCTAAGTATAGAAATTACAAACGCTGTAGCGTCTAATTACTTTTACTTAGGGCCTGTTGATCTTTCAAGTTTGTTTTTGCAGCAGTTTGACTGGTATTTATACAAGGCAGAGCCTGCGTAGCATAGTTATTCTATGTAAGTCAGGTGATAACACAGTAGAAATGCCAGTCAAGCGCTGCCCTTTGGGTTCACCTGAGTGCGCTTTGTTCATTGTTGCTCAACTTTTGCCTAGATTACTAGGCGGCAAGTCGAGCGTCGCGACCAAAA
>NZ_JAKRFW010000067.1:0-23173 GCF_022347905.1 Pseudoalteromonas sp. Of11M-6
GAAAGTGTCGCTTTCTGACAACATAGTGCATCTAGTGTGACGATAGAATCCGAAATATCGAGCACATCTAATAAGGCCCTAACTGCCGGTATCTCATTGAACTTATTTTCTACCGTTCGCTGATACAAAGTTAAACCAGACTCGCAATCAAAAGCAGACACCAAGTGTAAGTTATCCTCACGCTTTTTACTGGCACCGCGCAGGGTTTTGCCATCAAACGCAATGATTGGCTTACCTGACTGAGACCGTTGCTCGTTGACCCAACTGAACGAGGCCAAAACCAACGAATCAGTCTCTACTGTCTTAAGAATTCGTGCAATGCTATGTCGCGTTGGAATACCGTGTTTAGATACTCTGAACTGTAGGAGCCAAGACAGCTTGCTGTGCCCAAACACTTCGATATCTTTCCAGCCTTCACAGCCGGATAACACCGCCGAAATGATAAGAAACAAGACATCAGTAAGATCATGATGTTGGTTAATAGAAGAACGCTTATCTTCAACAAGTTCAAGGTGGCTAAATAACGACATAGATGACAAGTAGATAGTGATAATGTGGGCGTTATTAGCTCGGTAAAAAGCTGGGTGTTAAAGCCTTTTTACAAAGTGTGATCCTACCGTGCTAAGCGCCAAACCTTAAACCAAAAATCATTTGGGTACAGAAATGTTTAAGTACGCACTAAAATTCGGTAAATCAATTTATCAAAAAAATATTCCTAAAACTTTCCCTTCGTTCGTTTATAGATTTACAGAGCTTCACTCACTTGCTCTGCCAACAACAAGAATGAAGGGAATACCATGAGCAATAATACATCTCGTTATAACAAACATCTTATTGCGCTTGCTATCAGTGGCGCGTTATTGGGTTCGCACACAGCGGTTGCACAAACACAAGCACAAGAGACGCAAGAAACTACAGAAAAAAAGAAACTACTCGACCTTGAGCGAATTGTCGTGACTGGCAGCGGTGGGCGTGGCCAAACTAAGTTGGAATCATCGGTCTCAATTACCACATTAAATGCCGAACAGTTGGCGCGAGAAGCACCGCTAGGTACGGCGGATCTACTGGAAAGCGTGCCAGGCTTTTGGGTTGAAGATTCAGGTGGTGAAACCAACAATAATGTTGCACCTAGAGGACTACGTGGCGGTGAAGGCTTCCGTTACATTGGCGTTGAAGAAGACGGGCTACCTGTGGTGTACGACGGCGTTTGGGTTGATTTTTATCAGCGTCAAGATATTACGATTGAACATATGGAAGCGGTTCGTGGGGGCACCTCAGGCCTACTGACCACCAATGGCCCCGCGGCGTTAGTAAACTTTATTACCCGTAAACCGGATGATATTGAAGAAGCGACGATCCGCTTAACCGCTGCCGATTACGGCATGTATCGCGGCGAGTTCTTTTATGGCGCACCCATTAGTGACAACTGGAAAATGTCGATAGGTGGCTCTTATCGTCGTTCTGATGGTGTGAGAGACACAGAGTTTACCGCAGATCACGGCGGTCAACTTCGACTCAATTTAGTGCGTGAATTCGACAAAGGCCAACTCACGCTGTCTGCCAAACACCTCAATGACCATACCACTTTCTTTGTGCCTATTCCGCTTAGAGATCAAAGTGACCCTAAAGGCATTGCTGGTGTTGACCCACAGCATGGCACCTTAATTGGTAATGGTCAGCGCTTTTTACACTATTTACAGCCTGATGGCAGCTATAAAACACGAGACCTTAAAGATGGGCAGCATACCAAGTTTAGTACGCTGGGCTATCACTTAGATTGGGAGTTAAGCGACCGTTGGCTGCTAAATACCGCTGGCCGTTACTCACAGTTTGAAAACGACATGTATATTTTGCTTAACTTCGATAACTCGACGCTCGTCAATGCCAATACCCGACTTGGACAGCAAGATGTGCAAAATATGCTGGACCAGTTTGCCAGTGATGGCGCCGTTGCCGCACGGTATCGATACGTCGATAGTGGTGAAATACTGACAGATGTTAGCAATTTAAACGGAAACGGCTTAGTCACCACAAGCTACCCGCTTTACTCGCGCTATGATGCCGAGCAGTTTGTTAATAAGCTCAATTTTACCTATGAAGGTGATCAGCACACGCTGACCATAGGGTGGTTATTTGCCTATGTAGATGCGGACTCTTTGCCAGTTGATAAATGGGAATCGCAGTTTTTAACGGAAGTAAAAGACAATGCTCGATTACTCGATATTGTTGCAGTTAACAGCAATCAACAAGTGGTGGGTCAATTAACTGACCACGGTTCAACAGGTTATGCTCCTGGTTGGGGACAGGCAACCGCTTTTGGTACCAGTACTTCCAACTCTTTATTTATCAATGAACAATATCAAGCAACCGATAACCTTCGTATTGACGGTGGTGTACGGATTGAGTGGTTGGAGCTAGATAGCACCGCCTCCGCAACCACATTTGCACAGCCTGTTGCGGGCGCTTTTGACAGCGCTGGTAATGACATAGATAACAATCTTGCCAACAATTACGTCGATATGCCGTCACACAAATTCCAGTCAAAAACTCGTAGCGAAACCGAAACCGCATGGACGGTGGGATTCAATTATACCTTCTCAGATGATGTGTCAGTATTTGGTCGTTATGCCGATGCCTTTGAAATGCCAAGGTTAATGAGCTTCGGTCAGAATATTCACTCAGGGGTTGATGCCGACTTTAATGACAGCGTTAATCTAACCTTTAGCGAGTTGGGTGCTCGCTATGCTGGTGATTCAATTGGTGCATCATTGACCTTGTTTAGAACTAAATTTAATGACTTAGTGGAACGTAATTTTACCGGCAGCGATGGTGAGGTGGCGAATCAAACCATAGATACAGTCACCGATGGTCTTGAGTTTGAAACAGTGTGGCAGGCGCATGACAATTTACAGCTTGAGCTGACAGGCGTGTTGCAAGACCCAAAAATGGAAGGATTTACCGGAGCATTTGCACATTGGGAAGGCAAGCAAGTGAAGCGCACACCCAAAGTGCAGCTTAGGTTAACGCCAACCTACTACTTTGACGATGGTGATATCTATTTAACTATTCACCATTTAGGAGAGCGTTACTCAGATGGGGAGAATAAGTTTGAGCTCCCTGCCTACACCACAATCGACATGGGGGTGAATTATCGCTTTACCGACGCGGTTGCGCTGCATGTGAAAGCGACAAATATCAGTGATGAGCTCGGGTTAACCGAAGGAAACCCGCGGGCCATCAACGATGTTCAAGCAGGATACGACTATTACTATGCTCGGCCGATCTTAGGACGCACCATCAGCGCCTCGCTGACGCTTAATTTCTAGTATTTCCCTTGCTAATTTGCACACTGCCCAGTGCTCATTAGTTCACTCAAGCCCGCTAAAAGCGGGCTTTTCTCAGGAAGTTATTTATGAACCAGAGTGTCTTTTATACATTTTTGCAAAGCAGTTTATTACTGTTTTCTTTGTTGCTCACACCACTTTGTGCAGCGCTACAGATCACCCCAAAACCACTGAGTGCTAGTGTTGGTAATGGTCACTTTAACCTTACCCATGACAGTAAAATTACCTTTAACCAGCAGCAAGCTCAAAGCGTTGCGCAGCAATTAGCGACCTTTTTACGCTCGCCTACGGGCTATCAGTTGCCAGTGTCTCAGGCTGATAGCACAACTAAAAATAGTATTGCCTTTAAGATTGTCGATATACCGCTATCTCAAGAGGGATATGCGCTGAGCGTGACGCCTGAAGGGGTTGAAATACAAGCGAATACTGCGACCGGATTATTTTGGGGGATGCAGTCACTGCGACAATTACTCCCTGCTGAGATAGAGTCGCGTATGCCCATCAATCAGGCGAATTGGGCAATACCTGCGGTAGAAATAAAAGATCAGCCCCGATTCTCATACCGTGGCATGCATTTAGATGTAAGTCGGCACTTTTTCGATGTGGCGTTCGTGAAGCGTTATATCGATTGGCTGGCGATGCATAAATTCAATGTCTTTCAGTGGCACCTAACCGATGATCAAGGCTGGCGAATCGCCATTGATGCGTATCCTAAACTAACCGAGATTGGGGCAACACGGCCTCATACCGTGGTTGGCCATACCTATGATTATCAACCACTGTTTGATAATAAAACGGTATCGGGCTTTTATACCAAGGCGCAAATTAAGGAAGTGATTGAGTACGCGCAGGCGCGACATATTGAAGTGATCCCTGAAATCGATATTCCGGGGCACAGCAGTGCGATGCTTGCCGCATATCCCGAGTTATCTTGCCACCAGCGCGCAGTAAAGGTACAGCCGCAGTTTGGGATTTTTGAAGATGTGCTTTGTCCCCGTGAAGACGTGTTTGCGTTTCTTGCTGTTGTATACAAAGAGGTTGCCGAGCTATTTCCGAGCCAATATATCCACATTGGTGGCGATGAGGTGATAAAAAAGCAGTGGTTAGAAAGCCCCGAGGTGAAAAAGTTGATGCAACAGCATCAGTTAACCACACCTGAGCAAGTGCAAAGCTATTTTATTAAACGGGTCGCTAAAATCGTCCAAAATCTTGGAAAAACGGTAATTGGTTGGGATGAAATATTAGAAGGAGGGGTGGCGGATGACGCCGTGATCATGTCTTGGCGGGGCACGGAAGGAGGCATCCAAGCTGCAAAAATGGGCCATCAGGTGATCATGAGCCCTTATCAATATATTTATTTTGATGCCTATCAATCGCGCAATCTTGACGAACCCAAAGCCATCCACGGGCTTTCAAGTCTAAAAAACGTTTATCAATATGAGCCACAGCCCAGCCACTTAACTGCTGAGCAACAATCTTTTATTATTGGTGCGCAAGGGGCACTTTGGACTGAATATATAAAAACACCTCGTCATGCCGAGTATATGCTGTTTCCGCGCTTGAGTGCGCTGGCCGAAACATTGTGGTCGGATAAAACACTAAAGTCGTGGTCTGATTACAGCCAATATCGGTTACCCGCGCTTATAAAACGCTACCAGAAGATGCACCTCAATACCGCTTATAGTAGCCATAAGCCTATTATTTCAAGCGAGATTAATGGGCAGCAGCTCGTCGCCACCATTACCTCTGAAATTGCCGACACGGCTATTTACTATACCTTAGACGGCAGCGAGCCAACGCTGCAATCGCAGCAATATCAAAAGCCACTAGTGATAACTGACGAAACGCAGCTTCGTGCCCGCAGTTATGTAAGCGATTTGGGGCAATTGGTAGGCGATGCGCGTTTAACGCTTTCACCTCATTTAGCGCTTGGAAAAGAAATAACGCTTGCCTCGCTAGCCGCCGAAGGCTCTGCGATTAAGCTGCAGGATGGTCAATTTGCTTATGATCAATTTTACAGCGTTGATGATTATGCGATTTTTTACGATACCGATCTTGAGGCGGTTATTGACTTAGATGCGTCAACGCAAGTGCAGCAGGTTAAGCTGGGCTTTGACAGCGGGCGACACAGACAACTGCACCCGCCAACACATATTCAAGTGCTGGGTTCAAGTGATAAACAGCAGTGGCAAACGTTAGCTGAGGTTAATAATCCGCGTGGGCCCATGTCGGTGTTGTCGTTTGCTCCTGTAAGTGTGCGCTTTTTAAAGGTGGTGGCCATTAATAGTAAGCAATCTGACGATATTCAAATCCCCAAACTTCCCCTGTATATCGATGAAATAGCGGTATATTAATCACACCAGCCCTAATACTAAATACGTAATTAGGGCATTATTTATGATTCCATTCCCAACTTCCTCGGCTCAAACGTTTACATAGATAGAGTGGCAGCAGTACGCGCTCTATCCGAACAATAACAATATTTTAGGAGCCAACATGTTTGCAAAAAAACAGATAATTACTGCCTCACTGTCAGGCTTAGCCTTGTTGACTGCGAGCCACAATAGCGTCGCACATCCTCATCCTGATAACTTAGCATTACGCTGGCAAGTCGTGGATCATGGCATTGGAGAGAATATCTTTCTTGGCAGTCTGACGATTACTAATAATGGTTTTGAGCCATTGGGTGAGTCTGGCTGGGCGCTTTATTTTAGCTCGGTAAGGCCGCCTGCAAGCGTACTACCAGACTCAGATCCAAATGGTCAGTATGCGCGCCAGCATATCGCCGCACAGAATCTAAGTTTAGAAAATGCCGATGACGCAAAAAGTGGTGATTACTTTGTACTTAAGCCCACAGCGGGTTTTGCCCCCATTCAACCGGGTGAATCTCGTACTATTGAAATCGTTGCACAGTATTGGCAAATGCTGAAAAACGACTCACCGTCGGGTTTTCACATTAGCTACAATAATCAAGCGCCTCAAGCTGTGCTGGTGGACGTGATGATGAACCCAAGCGATCCAAAACAAACAAAGCAAGCGGTTAACGATAATATGCCGGTGCAAACGTCCGCCATCCGATTCGCCGAAAACAGCGCGACGCACATGACATTGCCGCTAAAAAATCGCTTGGTTCCGCAGCCCCATTCAGTGGTCACACCGAATGATGAATTCTTAACTTTGATGAGCCAATTAACCAGTATTTCAGCGCCAGCTTCATTGGCGAAAGAAGCCACTTTCTTACAAACTGCGCTACGCGATATTCTGAGCGGCACATTTGCGATTAATAGCACTGTGCAAAATGGCCCAAACCTTATCAAGTTGCAGCTAGACCCAAATCTCGATACCAATCAAGACAATCAGCCGGACTCAAGTGGCTATAAGCTTGAGGTCGATGCATTTTCGGGGATCACCATTACCGGAAGTGACGCCCAAGGGGTGTTTTATGGCATTCAAACACTTCGTCAAATGATCCCTACCGCTGTGTATAAAACGGCTAAAAACTCAGCCACTTTGTCCGACAATGCCGTACTACCCGCTAGCACCATTTTGGATGCACCACGGTTTGAATATCGAGGCATGATGCTGGATGTGTCGCGTAATTTCCAAAGCAAAGAAACGGTATTTAAGTTGTTGGACTTAATGGCATTTTACAAGTTAAACAAATTTGAAATTAACCTTGCCAACGATGAAGGTTGGCGACTAGAAATACCCGGTATTCCTGAACTCACGGAGTTTGGGGCAAAGCGAGGGTATGACCTGAGCGAAAGCACGATGCTGCATACTTTTATGGGAGCTGCCAATGGTTTTGCACCAGGAGATGGGATTGAAAATAAACCCACGGATGAAACCGCTGCAAACTTAGGCACCGCGCCTAGTTATCAGGGGTTTGAAATTGCTCAGCAAAACTTTCTCGGTAAAGGCTGGGGCTACTACACGGTGAATGATTTTAAAGAAATTCTTCAGTATGCCGCTGACCGTCATATTGATGTGATCATCGAATATGATTTTCCAGCCCATGCGCGCGCAGCAATCAAAGCGATGGAATATCGCTACAACAAATACAAAGATAGCGACCCAGTTGAAGCAAATCGTTTTAGGTTGATTGATCCGCTCGACCAGTCGCAGTATTACACTCCACAATTTTATACCGACAACTTTATTAACCCAGCGCTTGAGAGCACCTTTACTTTCCTCAACCATGTGGTGAAAGAAACACGCGCCATTTATGATGCCGTGCCCGATGCAACATTGACTCGGCTGCATGGCGGTGGTGACGAGCTGCCGCATTTAGGCCCGAATGAATGGTGGGCGCAATCTCCAGCGGTCGATCAAAACCCAGCTACGGCGGGCAAAACCGATGCAGAGTTGTTTGACTACTTCTTTTTACGCTGGAAACAGATAGTCAATCAGCATGGTTTTGATATGGCAACTTGGGGCGATGTGTTATCGCACAATGGTACGGGTAATGTAAGTTACGGTGAGATATTCCCCGTGTTTTGGAATAACGTGTGGGGTTGGGGCAATGAGCATCAGGCCTACAAGTTTGCGAACCAAGGTCATAAAGTCGTGCTGGCCCATGCGACAAACTTGTATCTTGACCTTGCGTATAACAAACATCCTGATGAAATTGGCTATCACTGGGCAGGTTACACAGATACCAAAAAGGCGTTTGAATATCGTCCGTTTAATATCTACGCTAACGCCGAGCATGACAAGCTGGGCAACCCAGTACCGTGGGATCCAAAATGGGTGTTACTGAGCGAAGCGGGTAAACAAAATGTTCAAGGTATTCAGGCGCAACTTTTTGGCGAAAACCAAAAGTCACCAGAAATTCTTGATTATATGACTTTCCCGAAATTACTGGGGGCCGCTGAGCGTGCATGGGTGCAAGATATGCCAGCGCAAGGCGCAGCGACTACCGAGGCTTGGCACACCTTTACCAACACTTTAGGACAATACGCTCTACCACTATTGGACTATTACCAAGTGGTCGATATTAATGCTCAAATACCACAGCAGGTCGGGGTAAATTATCGTATTCCATTACCTGGAGGCGCGATTGAAGGTGGTAAGTTAATCGTCAATACCCGGTTTGTTGGCATGGCTACGGAGTATTCGATTGACCAAGGCGTAACATGGCATCGCTATGAAGGGCCTGTGACATTGACCGCGTCATCTAAAGTACAACTCAGAACGGTGAGTGATTCGGGCAAGGTAAGCCGAGTCGCAACGGTTAATTAAGCAAATTGGTTTAAGCAATGCCAGCGAACCTATTAATTTATGGGTTCGCTGCACGCTAACACAAATGGAAGAGTAGGATGCGTATTCATGCCACCGTTATTATCTTTTAAGCGTAAAGCAGTCGATACCACTAAGGTAGCTGCAAACGACGACCTTGCACGTCGTCAACAGGTAGAGGAGTTGTTTTTAAAACAACAGCAAAAGCTGATCCGCCACATTATGGGCAAAGGGTTAGACAAACGTGAGGCGGAAGACGTTGCCCAAGAGGCGTTTGTGAAATTGCTTGGACTTGAGCAGGATAATGTCAGCAACTATATCGCCGCGTACTTGTATAAAATTGCAACCAATTTGGCCATTGATAAGCTGCGGCGTAAAGCGCGTAGCCCGTTTGATGACCGTGAGCACGATAGCGATCAAATGCCACAACCTTACGCAAGTGCTAACCCTGAACAAAACCACCACAACCAAGAGCTACTTAAAGAAATGGAAAAGTCTCTCGCAAGCTTACCCGACAAATGTAGGCTGGCTTTTTTATTGTATAAAATACGTGGTCAAAGCTATGAGGAGATAGCTTTGACCTTACAGATATCCCCAAGTATGGTAAGAAAATATGTATTACGTGCAGTTCGTCATTGCTACCAGCAGTTACAGCATGAGCTTTGATCATGAGTGTTAAGGATATAAACATGACTCCATTATCTGACGATTTAGCAATAATTGAAGAACAAGCCGCTGATTGGTTATTAGTCTTAGACGAGCAGCAGATCTCACCTCATGACAGCACTCAATATCCACAGCCGCTAAACGCGTGGCTAGCTGAAGATCCGCTACACAGTGATGTGTTCAACAAAATGTTGGAGCTTTGGACGTTTTCAGCCCAACTTGACGATGACTATGTTACTCAGCAGTTTGCACAGCTGGATGCACAAAACGCCACGGCTGCAACAGTCATTAAACCACAATCCAAACGCCGCGCTCAGTCTTGGTATCTTGCGATTGCCGCGACTTTGCTGCTGGTTGGTTTGGTGACTTTTATGGCACCAGAGCAGCCACTACAGCAAGCACCTGTTGCCATTGCTAAGCCAGCCCCTGTCGATACAGTGTACAGCGAGTTCTTTCAAACCAAGGTCAATGAGCATCGCACCATTACGCTTGATGATAATAGTCAGGTTGATTTAGGGGCCAATAGCCAATTGGCTGTACGCTACAGCAACACTTCAAGAGAACTGCTGTTGTATCAAGGTGAGGCGCTGTTTAGCGTGAATAAAGACAAGCAGAGACCGTTTATCGTGCGCTACCAAAATAGCCAAGTTGAGGCGCTAGGCACAGTGTTTAATGTTCGCGCCAATCCGGCTTCAATTAGAGTCGATGTGCTTGAGGGCCGTGTGGCTGTGACTCAGCAACAAGCAATCAAATTGACCCAAGGGCAAGCAGTAGAAGTCACACAGCAAGGCGAAGTTACCCGCAGTAAAGCCCAGGGTGAAGCGTTGACCATGGCGTGGCAAAAAGGCTACTTAGTGTATCAAAACGCAGAACTAGGCAATGTGCTTAATGATGTGTCGCGATATAGCGAAATCAAAGTGAAGTTAAGCGATCAACGCCTAGCAAAACTGACCTACAACGGCACCTTTTTAACCACTAAAATAGGCGATTGGCTCAACAGTTTAGAAAAAATTTATCCGATCACCGTGATGCAAAAAGGCGAGGAATACACCCTAATCGCAAAT
Source organism: Pseudoalteromonas sp. Of11M-6 (assembly GCF_022347905.1). Classification (NCBI taxonomy): domain Bacteria; kingdom Pseudomonadati; phylum Pseudomonadota; class Gammaproteobacteria; order Alteromonadales; family Pseudoalteromonadaceae; genus Pseudoalteromonas; species Pseudoalteromonas sp. Of11M-6. The sequence goes on from NZ_JAKRFW010000067.1 coordinate 10,313, forward strand.
TAGCTAAAAGTGTCATAGTAAAGTCACAATATAAGTGGTACAAAGTTTATACAATAATAAAGACATTGATTTAAACTATGTTATTCAAGCTATTAATCCCGCTGTTAGCGTGGTTAATATGGTTTGGTGGCGTTGCATTTGCTACCACGGATCATCAATTTAACTTGCCTAAAGCGACTTTGCAGCAGCGTTTACTCGATATTGCTGCGCAAAGTGGCTGGCAGTTAAGTGCAGCCGAAATTCCAGATAACATTAGCGTTGAGCAGATAACTGGCCGCTACACCCTCGAACAAGTCTTGCTCACCAGTTTTCAACAAGCCGCCTACGACTTTTCCCTAGACCCAGAGCAGCAGCGTATTTTTGTGACTCCTAAAAAACTTGAGTCTGCACAACACTTTGAGCGCATTATCGTAACGGGTGTAAGCGGCAAAAACCGTAGCATTTTAAACTCGTCTATTTCAATCACTCAGCTCGCAAGCCTACAACTTGAAAAACAAACACCGTATTCCAGTGCAGAAGCGCTTAAAAATATCACCGGCTTTTGGGTTGAAGACTCGGGTGGCGAAACGAACAATAATGTTGCGCCAAGGGGACTTAGAGGCGGCGAAGGGTTTAGATTTATCAGCCAGATGGAAGATGGTTTACCCGTGACCTATGACGGTATTTGGGGGGACTTTTTTTTACGTCCAGACTTAACCCATCAAGCCATTGAAGCGGTGCGGGGCGGCAGTAGCGGTATTTTTACCGTGAACGGGCCTGCGGCAATGGTGAACTATATCGGCAGGCGAGGCTCAGAAAATCCTTTTAATTTAGTGAAAGTGAGTCAGGGATTGAGCTATGACTACACTCGTTTTGATGGCGTATTTAGCGGAGCGTTGAATGATGAATGGTTTTATACGGTAGGCGGGTTTTATCGTACTTCCGACGGTATTCGGGAGCCGGGCTATCAAAGCGATTTAGGGGGACAGTTGAGTGCGCGCCTGAGCTGGTTAACCGATGCATTTGAGCTTGATTTTAGCTATAAACATTTAAACGATAAAACCAGCTTTTACGCGCCTTTAGTGATGCAAAATAGCGGCGAAATTCGAGAGCTGGCGAGCCTGCCTTATGACGATGGAACCCTACTGAGCGACGATCTCAGGTCGCTCACCTTCTTCACTCCAGAAGGACGCGTGCAGCGTGAGTTAGAAGACGCTCAGCAAACACGCCTAAATAGCTACACTTTACTATTTAATACGCCGCTTTTTGAACACGTTAACCTGAGCAATCGTACGCGATTTTCAAGCCTAAACAATGATTTGTATACCTTAATGAATTTGGGCAACCAAACCATAGTCGACGCCACAAGCCGATTACAACACGCTGATATCACCGAATTTAAACGCCACTTTGCAAATAGCGCATTGCGCCCTCGATACTTACGTTATTCAGATAACACCTTAGTTGCCAACCCTGCAACGCTTAATGGTAATGGTCTCGTGACCGCTAGTTATCCTTTATATTCACGTTACAGGCAACAGCAGCTGGTAAATCATTTTAGTGTGGACTATCTCGACGCGCAGTGGTCACTGACCCTCGGCCATATTTACGCTCGAAGTGATTTTGATGAGTTACCACTAGATAAATGGCTTGGCGCGTTACTAACGGATGTAAAGCATCAACCAGAACGGCTGGACATCGTACTGGTTGATGGGCAAGAAAATGTGATTGCTCATTTTACCGAGCAAGGTTTTTTATCTTACGCCGGTCCCGTTTATTTAAGCGGTAGCGGCTTGTCTCAATCACATTCGCTGTATGCCAATATTGACTGGCAGCTCACTGAAAACCTTAGAGTTGATTTGGCACTTCGTAATGAACATCTGAATCTCACCAGCACACTACTTGAAGGGGTAAAGTCGTACACAGACTCATCAAAGGCCACATATTCTCACTACCTCCCGGCTACCACTTTACGTGATTCCTTTACGCAAAATGCGCTCAGTATTGGCGCAAATTACCAAATCGGCGACGCTATGGCGATATTTGCACGTTATTCCGACGCCTTTGAAATGCCACGGCTCATTAATTACGGCAATGGCCGCGGGTGGGCTAAAAGTGAAGAAGAGCGCGTACAACAAGATTTTGGTCAACCCATTCGCTTGGCGTTAGGTGAAGTTGGACTGCGTTATCAAACCGCTGATTGGCAGTTTAGTGGCGCGTTATTTGAAACCAAGTTTGATCCGCTCCCGCTTACGGTATATCGCGGCGCGGCTACGACTCAACAAGCCGTTTCAATCAATACCCAAACACGAGGGCTGGAGTTCGAATTTGACTATCAATATAGTCCAGATTTGCAATTTAGAGCGATAGGTGTGTGGCAAGACGCTGGGTTTTATGGCATTCCTAAGCAATTGCCACAAAGCGAATTTAATGGCAATCAAATAACACGCACGCCGGAGTTACAACTACGACTAACGCCGGAATACAAAGCAGGACCTATTACCGCGGCTATCACCTGGTCGTATGTTGGTAAACGCTATTCTGATATCGCTAATCGTTTTGCCTTACCAGCCTATCAAACATGGGATTTATTTACCGAGTTGGCAGTTAATGAACAGCTCAGCGCACAGCTTGAGGTTAAAAACCTCAGCAATGCTTTGGGGCTAACTGAGGGCAATCCTAGGGATGATTTAAGCCACCAAGAGGCTATCTTTTATGCTAGACCCATTTTTGGTCGCACCATCAAACTTTCGTTAAGTTATCAGTTTTAAGCGGCACCGCTATTATTCGAGCAATTCTATTCCTTGACTTAAAGTGAACTTGAAGTTGTATGCTCCTCTTAAACGAATGACAGTGACCAAACGATAAGAGGCAGAGGCAATGCAAAATAGCTTAGATAAAATCGTCAATGACATAAAAGCCAACTGGAGCGGGCTAAATTCAAGCACCACAGTGACAGTACGTGAGTTGTTAAGCGAACTTACTCAGTCTCCACCGCACGAGCCTTGGCTTGCGAGCATTATGCGTGAAAGACTAGCATCAAAAACACTCTACCAAGACCCTGACCATGGTTTTATGCTGCTAGTCCATGCCGAAGAAAAGGGCACGTACCGCCCGCCCCATGATCACGGCGCAGGTTGGGTATTTTATGCTGTGCAATCCGGCGAAATGGAAATGACAACTTACAAACCCATCACCACAGCAAACGGCGAAACCCACCTTGTATCTCGAGGAACAGACACACTCAAAGCCGGCGATTGCCGAGTGTTTCTACCTGGCGATATCCACGACACCCGCTGCTTAACAGATAACTTCGTTCAATATCGTTTAACCAGTTGTGACTTCAAAGAAGAGAAACGCTCAGGACGGATGATCCAGTATTTGAACGAGGTGTAGTGGTTTGCCAAAACTCAAGGCGATAGTGGGTTTAATTTTAATAATGTTGAAAAGAGTTTAGCCCAAATCTAGGCTGACAGTCACCGATTCAAAAACGGGTAACCGTCAGGTTAAGTCTGAGCTAGTACACACTATTTTACCGAAAACTAAAAAAACGCCTCAGAAGCCCTCTGAGGCGTTTTTGCATGTTCAAGTGCTAGCCATTGGGTGTTGTTGTAGGTGATATGAGCATTAAAGGCGTTTCGAAACGTTTCTAAGTCACCTGCGTCTATCAATTAGTTTAGTTTAAGCATCTTTTTCATCGCAGCAATAACAGCATTCATTTTTTCATCCTTATCTTCTTTCCGTGATACTTCATATTTACTGAACTTATCCTTGTAATCAAAGTCGTGCAGGTTTGCATGTATTATCTCGCGAACTGGTATGCTGATTAAAAACTTGTTTAAGTTCACAGGCTCATAATCATTATCTAATTTATCCTCTAGCTCGCCCTCTAATTCCCCCTCTAGTTCATCAAACTCTTCTGTGAATTCATTCTCTAATTCCGTGAACTCGTGTTCTAGTTCGTCCCATACAGGTTCGTAGTTTGTGACGATTTCAAGTCGGTTCTCTTCTTTACTTCTGTAACCACTACGAAATGGTAGAACCATAATATCGTTTAAGTGCGTACCTCCTGTGAAAGCGTAACCTATGTATACTTTGCCATTTGATAACGTAAAGGCAATTGGTAGGCCAAAGTCCCAACTCTGGTAAAAAATAGAAGTAAACTCTGGAGAGTCATCTGTGTGAGCTATTTTTCTGAAAGCCAAGGCACGAACATATTGACGAGACTCTCCTGTTAATCTGGTTGCACAAAACATGAGTAAAGATGGAATGAAAAAAGACAAAACTAATGCTACTAAAGCAATTTGCGCTAAATTGACACCATAGAGTGGAAAATAGACTTGGGGGAAAGCTTCTCGAACAATGCTCATAATCCCATGTGTAAGTAGTCCACCTTGATTCTGAAAGTAATCCAAAAAGTATAAAATGATAGTTGCCGATATCATAAAAATAGCCCCCCATACAGCGGAGTTCAAAAATGTATGATAACCATCAGATTTACAGAACTTTGGGTTCGTTAAATGACAGCGGATGCAAAATACGTAGCCGATAATGGTAACTAGTAGTACTAATAAAATAGTGGGTTTTATCATAGAAATCCTTGCACTTTAAGAACTAAAAAGGGAGCTTCATGCTCCCTTTTTGGTCAATATCAAGAACGAGCTAATTAAGCCCGCTCTTTTTCAGCCTTTCTTAGCGATCTTATTTGCTGCTTAACAACATCACTCTCTCGGAACGATTTTTCATCAACGTGAAAAGACCCATCTCTTCGTGAAAGGACGTGTATTTCAGCGTTCTTACTCTCATCAATCCCTGGTGCTAGAAACTGCTTAATGGATTGTATAATCTCACCCATACCCAACCTCCTATAACCAGTTAAAATCAACTGGGTGGCGCATTTTAACGCCTCTCCATCTATAGTCAAGGTCACAATTGACCTGCTGTCAACTATCCTCGACTCCATTGTAATATAGTTTCCTATGGAAACTATATTACAATGGATACCCACCCATATCTATGGGCAATGTCTTACATACAACGTAAGACCGTGTCATTTATTAATCCAGTTTAAAATACACTTTTAGCCCTAATCCATAAGCAGGAAAATAAGTGATACCCATCACTATAATAATTAGTGGTGGGTGTCAGCGATTTGCTTTTAAGCGACCATAGTAAATTACACGCTAAGGACAAACCACATCAGAAACGATATCAATGTTGATTTGTGTCTTTGACATGATTATTTCTTCTCCACGATAATTGCAGTGATTGTTGTATCACCAACATTTTTAACTTGATGTTCCCATTGGTCATGCCACATCACGTAGCCATCCGGGATCTCCAAGGTCATGTCTTTTTCACTCGTTGTTATCGTCGCCTTGCCACCTTTTTCGAAGTAGACAGTCTCAGCATTGTGTTTATGCCAGTTATCCTGTTTCCCTGGTTTGAGTGTCATTTTAAGTACGGTAACCTCTTCGTTCTCTAGCAGTAGTTGATATTGGTTTGGAGATGCAATGTGTGCAGCCTCGACCTTCGTGTCTTGTGCAAACGCATTTCCAAACAATAGGACTGAAGTAACAGCAGTAAATACAACCTTTTTCATAGGAATTCCTATTTATGCATACCACGAATAGGGTAGTTGTTTGCAGGATTTCGTATCCAACCTAAGCCACTAATCAATGACTGAAGTTCAGGTCTTACAAACGGGTTGTTTGAAATATCTACTACGTGAACTTTTCCTTCATTATTGACAACAAATAGCCCCGGCTCAGCAAATGGATGATCAGTTTCTTCAGGCGATCTTGGAGCTGATATAAACAACCCAAGTTCTTGCATTTGTTCAACAGTAAGACCGTATGCGATAGGGAAAGTCACATTAAGTCTTTCCATATGACTTTCGAGTTGTTCTTTACTGTCACCAGAAACGGCTATCAAATCTACGCCTGTTTGAGCGAGTTGGTCTTTCGCACTTTCTAACTGGTTTAAGTAGCGAGTACAAAGTGGGCAATGCTGCCCTCGGTAAACAACAACCATCTTCCAATCCAAACCATTTTCAGGCGTAGACAACTTTTTAATATCACCATTTAGAAGTTTGGTTTCAATTGCAGGAAAGTCTGAACCTGCATGAAGCTTATTGGTATAATCAATGCTCATGACTGTTCCTTAAAAATGCTTGTTAATGTGCGTTTCGAAACGTTTGAAGTCGTTTTCAACATCTGCGTTTTTCATCACATCAAAGCACGCAAATGTTTCCATTGGCTTCATTCCAAAGAACTTGAAGTTCATGTGCATAGGGAACATTAAATCGTCGATTGATTTCCCATCGAAGAATTCTTCTGGATCATTAAAGGCTTCTTCCGGCGCATTAAAGGTGAGAGACATCATGTATTTGGTGTTGGTTAACGTGCCGCCCTTACCATAGTTTTTCTTTGGTGATTCTGCTGTGCGACCGTCGCCAACACATAAAGCTCCTCCCATGCCTGCTGTGTATACTTCATCCATATACTTTTTGAATGACCAAGACACGCCCATCCAATTGCTTGGTGTTTGCAAAAATACAATGTCTGCCCATTGATGAAGTGCTAATTGCTCCTCCACATCGTACCCGTCACTCATTGTTACTACGCGCGTGTTATAACCTTTATCTTCCAGCATGGTTATTGCCTTATCAATCAAGGCTGCATTTAGCTTACCTTCAGAGAATGGGTAATATTGGTGGGCATTAATAATTAATACGTTTTTAAGATCAGTAGTGCTCATAAAACAACTCCAAACTAAATTTCAGCAAAAATAAGTAAGAGAGACACTCTCCTACTCAATCAATGTGTGGTATATTTTAGTAACCTGATTTAAGTTATCAATTAGTATACTTTTAGTAACCTAGTTGTTTTTTAGGAAAACTGATGGAAAGTGTCGTAAAAACAGACAGTAAAGGTAGAAAAAAAGTTTTAAATGCATGCACTGAACCCTGTGCTATCGAAAAAGGCATGCGTTTAATTGGCGGAAAGTGGAAAGGTTCCATTATTTATCACCTTAAAGATGAACCTGTAAGGTTTAATGACTTAACCCGTATGCTTGGCGGTGCCAGCAAAAAAATGGTCGACCAACGCCTAAAGGAACTAGAAAGTGAAGGGATGGTTCGTAGAAAAGTGATAAGTGACAGACCTGTCGCTGTAACTTATGAATTAACCGATTTTGGCAAAACCGCACTGAGTATTTTAGATGAACTCAGGATCTGGTCAGAGTCCCATCAAATTTAACAGTAGCTACTTTGAATTATTTAGCACAGCCCAATGCAGATTCTTATTTTGGAAATCTGCTTGGCGATTTTGGCGGAACAAGGCATGTAAAAAACTTGCCACTCACAGTGAAAAAGGCATTGGATAATCATTATCTAGTCGATAAATTTATAGATAACCATACAAAAATAACTGACACCCATCACAATTAGCAAGCGGCGATTGCCGAGTGTTTCTACTTGGCGATATCCACGACACCCGCTGTTTAACAGATAACTTCGTTTAATATCGTCTAACCAGTTGTGACTTTAAAGAAGAGAAACGCTCAGGACGGATGATCCAGTATTTGAGTGAGGTGTAGTGGTTTGCAAAAATTCAAGGCGATAGTGGGTTTAATTGTCGTCGCTGATATCTAATCATGCCGTTTTGAAGGGAGTTATGGCTGCTAAGAGCGAATTTGAGACTGTCGGCGCTCTTCTTGGGAGAGTCTTCGATGCTGCATAGCAGGTGTTCAACTAACTCATTTATGCTACAAAACCCGTTAATATAAATGAACTAAGGGCCCGATTTGAGCAGGAACGGGCATTCAAAATATCCCTTCGTGTAGTTCACTTAGGCATGGGCTTACATTTTCAAAAAACGACCAATTTCACACGGGTTTTCAATAGATGGTCAGTATGACTAATTAGTGGTCATACTGAGTACTCTAGTCGAAAATGAGAATATTAAAGAACTGAAATCATTGGTTTTTATGTTGGCGCAAACCTTGCTGTCTCAAGGTTTCTTTAATTTCATTATGGATTAAAAAATGAGAAACCTCGGATATTTTTTGTTTTTACTAATTTTTGCGTCAGGTTGTACTACAAACAATAGAGACCAAAGTCACACTCTCAACGAAGAAAAACACCAATCAAATGACGTTACTATTGTAGAAGAGGTCGTTTTTGAAAGCGAAGGTGTAAAATTATCAGGGAGCATGTATATACCTAAAGATGCACGAGCTGCGGTAGTATTAGTGCACGGCTCTGATCCTGTCCCACGAATGACTAAGTTAGCACAGTCACTGGCTAAGAGAGACTTACTAGTTTTGACGTACGACAAGCGTGGGGTTGGTGAATCTGGTGGCGTTTACGTAGGGCCTCAGGTGGGAACCAATAATATAAGTGTTGATAATTTAACTTTGCTTGCGAAAGATGCAAGTGCTGCGGTAGATGTGGTTCATGGCTATGACAAAGAGTTATCGATTGGACTTATTGGCGCGAGTCAGGCTGGCTGGATTATTCCAATTGCCGCACTCAATAATCAATCAGTAGAGTTTATGGTTCTCTTCAGTAGCCCTACAATCACAACTCTGGAACAACTTAGATTTCAGTTTTATACAAATGGTAGAGAAGACTTTTGGAAAACTCATACTGATGAAGAATCGCGTGAACATACTTTACATGATCCTGACAGATATGATTTTAAAGCAACGGACCCGCAAATTTCTTTGAATTCTTTATCGATACCTGGGCTCTGGCTCTTCGGAGAGCAGGACATACAGATCCCAGTCAAAATGTGTATCGAGCAACTGAATAGGATGAAAGCTAAGGGCAAGCCTTTTGAATATGTATTATTTCCATCGCTAGGCCACAATACTAATAAAGCAGAGCCTCTAGATATTGCGATACAATGGATAAAGCAAAATAATTTTTCCCACTAATTCGAAATTGTTGTTTTGCTGATGTTGATCAAATAGAAGAGCGTAGTTAACTAATGGCTCAAATGTGACGAAGCGGCTATGCTGAGCGTCACTGAGCTCTCTTGCTGCTAGGTCGACTTTATGAGCACCCTAAATGAATCTCCGCTTCTGACAGTTCAAGTTTAGACTTATCCAGTTTAACGGATATCGGTGTTTAACACCGACCCTAACCTTATACGCTACCTTCGGATTCTATGACCAAAATTCTCGCCTCGCCACGAGGGTGGGCAACATGCTCAGTGCCAATTGAAGCATAAAAGATATCACCAGTTTGCAAGAGGGCTGATTGTTCAACGCCATTCTCTTTATAAAACATTTCAACCGCGCCATCTAACACGACAAAGACTTCTTCACCGTCATTAACATGCCACTTATAAGGCTGATCAGTCCAATGCAGGCGGGTTGTAATACCATTCATATTGGCGATGTCTTTTGCGCCCCAAGCGCGTTGTGCTGTGAATGTTTTGCTTCTAATTATTTCCATGATGCTTCCAGCTAGCTAAATGGCCTAAACCCATAATGACTCCCATGCTGCGTTTAGTAGAGTAATGAGTCCTATGTGGGAGCCATTACTCTACTGTTTTTATATCGTGAGTAAGACACTTAACCTAAGCGTTTTTTGGCGTTTCTTTTCTCTTCCATCGCTCGCATTTTCCTAATGGCCCAGCCATCAATGGTCATAATAAATAGAACAATTAGTAAAATGTAGGTATATACGTTTACTATGATCGGATAACTGTCGTAAATCAATTGAGTTTGAATTGCCCAGTCACTAGGTAAATGTACTAAGTCTGGATGCCGGACTACATGCTCCAAAATCATTGCAAAGCATAACGCTGCTACTGCAAAGTAAATGTGTGTAATAGCGCCTTGTTCTTTTGCCATATTATCATTATTAAACAAGGGTAATCGGATCGAAGTTGTGCTCTGTAACCAGTTGATGATAGATATACGGTATATTATTAGCATGACGGTGACTAAATTTAAGATGAAGTAGGCACTCTGAGATACGATTAAATTCCATGGCAATAGAGGTCTAATTGATAAGTCTATTACCTTCATAGAAAAGAGCACCGTTGCCAAATATATTCGATGCCCATCTTTATAGTTTGCTATGACTACAGCTATTAACAGAATGAAAAAAGTAACTTCTGTGATTGAAAATCGGGTGTTGTCAAAAAGGGTGAAGAAATGCTCCATAGCTAATATCTCACCATCAATAAATAATTTAAAAATTATTACTAATCAGCTTATTACCTTTTAAAGCTAACGACTGACTTTACAAAATGTAAAGTGATAGGGTTAAAAAAATAACCATTTAGAGAAAAAAAGGTAACTTGGTTTCTCTTTCTTAAGTATCTTTCAACACACTCTTCATATACTTCAAAAGAGGGTTTACTACTTCCACTCTCCCATCCGCTAACCGTTTGATGAGATACACCCATATTTAAGAATTTAGCAAAACCTCGAAGACTAAGGCCGAGCGATAAACGCATGTAGAGAATATTTTCACCACTGAACTTAGAGCCAATTAGGCTAAGATCTTCGATCATTTTCGTCTTGCCTTTTTCCTGCTCTGTCATCGTCCTTGCCAAATTTATGAATGGGTGAATATGTATAATTGTGAAATTTATGTTTCTTACTGTCAATGTTTTATTTTTAACTGTAACCACTGTAAATCGTCAAACACATTGGACAAAAGCTCATATATTCTCTTACTTCTAGAGCATGTGATAATTATTAGTGCAGGTGAGTGCAATATGCGTTCAAGTATTCATAAGACTATTTATTCACACTTTTTTAATTTTTAAGATGGTGAGCGATGAAGGAACAAACTCAGAAAGTAAAACCAAAAGAATCATACTTTAAGTTGCTGTACATCATGCTAAGCGGGCAATGCAATTACTTTAGTCTTGAGCGAAAACATGCAAATCTTCATTGCCCTTTATGTGCACTTCGAAGAGGTCACAATAATGATTAATCAAAGTCAAGCAACAGAAAGATTGGAAAAAGTAGTAAAGCCCAAAGCCCAAAGCGGCGCAAAAACAGCACTATCCAAGCAAAGTATTATGGGATAAGCGAATATGGCAAACTAACCTCTGTTAAAAATTAAACTCTGCTTATGGGCAGAGTTATATCGCAAGTATTAACTTATTCCAATTACCATGAAAGCGCGAATTCATTTCGGTGAGTGCAGGCCTAATCGATTGCCTTCTGTATCTAAAAATAACGCGAAAAAGCCGCTTTCGTCTGCATGTGGGGTTTTGGGGGTCAGTATTTTTCCACCGCTTTCTTCTACTTTCGATAGCACTTGCTGTAAGTCTTCACCCGCGTTTAAATACAGAGTGACGCCAGTGCTGGAAGGAGTGTAACCTTCACTTTGAACAATCACACCTACGGTAGATTGCCCCTCGTACGGGAAGAGTGCCATTGTCATTTCAGGCATATCTATGGTTTCAATGGAGACAGCAAAAATGCGGCCGTAGAATTTTACGGCGCGCGTTATGTCGGTTGCTGGAATTTCAAAAATTGATGCGAAGCTGTGCATGTTGTCGTCCTTATTTTCTATGTGTGTCGGCTAGCTATTGGTGACTAGGCTGGACTCGTTTAAGGTTCAACGAGTTCGACTTTAAGATAGCGTGGGGAGACAACAATTAATTGTAAAAAAGCGACAGGACTATTTATAGAAAAGCCGTGAAAGCGTCATGCTTTCGTCATCGAGAAACGCTCGCGGGTTTACCCCCGTGAGCGCTTTAAAGTCCTTAATAAAGTGAGACTGATCATAATAATTGCTTTTGTACGCGATGTTAGTGAGGTTGTCTTCACGATTTATGAGGAGTGTTAAAGCGCTTTGCAAGCGTACAAGTTTACTTAAATGTTTTGGACTAATACCGACAAGGTCTAAAAACTTCCGCTCTAGTTGGCGCCTTTTATTGGGATTTGATTTGGTGATTGCATTAACCGATATATCGCCATTTTGTGCAAAGATAATGTCTACCGTTGTTTTTATAATGTGCTCAATTGTCCGTGGGTCGCTAAGCTTGTGAAGGAGAAAGGCCTCTAAAATCTCAATCCTTTGGCTTGTGTTTCGCGCTTGGATGATATCGCTTTCAAGCTTCGCGGCCTCATCGTGCTTAAATAATTCGTAAATCGATGTTTCCTTATTTATTAAGTTTTTTATAGGTTTCGAAATAAAGTGGGAAAAGGCATAAGGAAAAAAGCTGGCTGCAAAGGTGTGAACGTATCCGGTTGGTTGAATATAAAAAGGTGAAACGGTTTGTCCAAGCACCATCGCGCGCGGTTGCAGTATGTAGTCATGTTCTGATGTATAGCGCTTAATATCGTCGCCCAATATAAAGGCCAGTTCAATGCAGCCGTCGGGGACAATGCGTTGCTTTGCGGCACCTTTATCTGCAGTAATCTCCAGTGTCCAAAAGCAATTGATAAATGAAGATAAATTTTCACAAGGGAAAAATGTTTTGTAATCCATAAAACCTCCGCTTCTAGCTATGGACGGTTGAAGCTTACAGCAAATAAAAACTAAGACTCTGGTAAATTTTGCAACCGTTTTATGGTCTGCTTTTTAGACGCGCTTTACCTGCTACTGGCCTTTATTGATATGCTTATTTATCCAATCTTGGTAATAAGATACACGTGTTAATACTGCGGTTGAACCGTATTTGCCTAAAGTATAATTTCCAAATCACCCTCAATTTCTTTCCACGCTGCTAATCCAACCAATACTTGTGTTGAGCCTTGATAAATGATTGCTGCGCCGCTGCTATATCTAGCTAAAAAATAAGTGACATATATGGACGCTCAGCTGCTGTCAAGTAATACTCATCCAACAAGGTTGTTTTAACAGCCTTGTTGCTTCTTTTATTTATCTCTCATTTACTATTT
>NZ_JAKRFW010000068.1:0-22240 GCF_022347905.1 Pseudoalteromonas sp. Of11M-6
TGCCGCCTAGTAATCTAGGCAAAAGTTGAGCAACAATGAACAAAGCGCACTCAGATGAACCCAAAGGGCAGCGCTTGATTAGCATTTCTACTGTGTTATAGCCAGACTTACATAGAATGACTATGCTACGCTGGCTCTGCCTTGTATAAATACCAATCAAACTGCTGCAAAAACAAACTTGAAAGATCAACAGGCCCTAGTCTAAGTAACTTAAGCTCGGATCAGTCGTTATGGCTGCGCTACATTGGTGATAAATTGCTGATGTAGTGCGCTGAGATTCGCCAATATTGCGCCTTTACCTTTGATATCGCTGCGTTTCAGCACGGCATCAATCGCATCAACGGACTGCAACGTGGCAAGTTTTGATGCCGTTAGCTGGTGGCTAATATGCCAAGGCTCCGCAGCAACTCCCCCTCGATAGCAATCATAAGGCCGGTAGAAACCAAAAGTTGCTAAATGCGCATCAAGCCACAGTGAAAATTCGTGCTGATGTCCATCTTGCTGGTATTCCCATGGTTCTAGTTGTAGTGATTGTCCTGTCGGTACAAGGTTTTTGGCGAACACATCCAGATCAGTACCCAAATGGTGGCGGCTAGCACTAGGTAGGGCGGAGAACAACATAATTGCTTTTACTTTGTCGATGTCTGAGAGGTTGCTCAGTTCTACCTCTTGGTTAGAGATATCAAAAACAGGACGGCGCATCGCAAACTTGCTATTCCAAATCGCTTTTTGCCTTTCAAACCCTCGATATGCGGACGCCATGTAGAATTCAAAACCTGCCTTTTTTGCAGCTTGTGAGAGGGCGTTGAGATCGGAAACGATTGCGCTATGCACATGGCGGCCATGGTAAAAAACCAGATGTGATTCATTAACGCCACAAGCGCTGCATTCAGCGCTTGTAAGCATATAGCGGCTAGGCAAGTAACTTCTCCAAGATCTTTTCATAGACTAAGGCCAATTGATCTAAGTCTTTGCAACTCACGCATTCATCGACTTGATGGATTGTGGCATTAATTGGACCAAGCTCAATTACTTTACATCCCGTTTGGGCAATAAATCGGCCATCAGATGTGCCACCTGACGTTTCCGGTGTGGTTTGCATTCCCGTCACTTCTTTGATGGCTGCAATCGTCACATCGAGCAATGGGCCTGGCTCTGTTAAAAACGGTAGCCCATTCAGTATCCAATTAAGCTCATAATCAAGTTGATGCTTGTCTAAAATTGCAATAACACGTTGTTTGAGCTCATCGGCTGTAACTTCAGTGCTAAAGCGAAAGTTAAACTGTACTTGCAAAGAGCCCGGTATCACATTGCCAGCTCCAGTTCCGCCATTGATATTGGAAACTTGGAAGCTTGTTGCGGGGAAAAATGCATTCCCTTGATCCCACTCGGTTTGACTGAGTTCAGCAATCGCCGCCGCAGACAAGTGAATGGGGTTTTTAGCGAGATGAGGGTAGGCTACGTGACCTTGTTTTCCAATCACTTTTAGGTGTCCGGTGAGTGAACCGCGACGACCATTTTTTACTACGTCGCCAAGCTCATGACGTGATGAAGGTTCACCAACCAAGCACATATCAATTTTTTCGTTTCGGGCTTCTAATAAATCTACAACTCGAGTTGTGCCGTTCACGAAAGGACCTTCCTCATCAGAGGTTATCAAAAAAGACAATGACCCTTTGTGGTTGGGGTGTTTTTCGATAAACCTTTCCGTTGCCACGACCATAGCTGCAAGTGAGCCTTTCATGTCAGCAGCTCCGCGGCCATGTAACATGTCATTTTCAATCACTGCAGCAAATGGCAGGTGCTGCCATTGACTCTCGTCACCAACCGGTACTACATCTGTGTGTCCAGCAAAGCAAAAATGTGGTCCGCTGTCGCCTTTTCGTGCCCACGTGTTGAGCGTATCAACAAAGAAGTGTTCTTCGATGGTAAAGCCAAGCTTTGCCAAGCGTTCATTTATTAATTGTTGGCAACCAGCATCATCAGGTGTAATAGAAGCCCTTTGGATCAGAGCTTGAGCGAGCTTAACTACTTCGCTCATTAGGCAAAAATCTCATCATACTGTGCAGCTTTAAAACCCAAGTGATATTGACCTTGGTACTGCAAAATAGGACGTTTTATCATGGCTGGTGTCGCCAAAAGGTGTTGTTTCGCTGACTGCGCATCGAGATTTTGTTTTTGTTCTTCACTAAGAGCTCGGTATGTGGTCCCGCGTTTGTTTAACACGTTTTCCCAGCCAAGTTGGTCAATAAAAGCGGTGAGTAGAGCTTCGTCTAATCCATCTTTGCGGTAGTCGTGAAAGGTGAATTCGATATTGTTGTCTTGAAGATATTTTTTGGCTTTTTTAATGGTATCGCAGTTGCTGATCCCATACATTGTGATTGTCATAAAGCACACGCCCTTGCAATTGTGATTATCGGCTCTTTGGCCGCAGATACTTGTTTTAAAGGATAATAACACGCACCAAGCTTTTGTGCATTGAGTAGCACAATGGCGGCCATGGTTTTTGCTTCACTGAGTGGAATATCAAAAAAGCATAGCGGCTCTCCAAGCTTTACCGTGGTTTTGCCAAAGCTGTTTGCTTTGAGATATTCGGGTTTGGCAAACTCATTGCCGATTTCTAAGCTCAGTAACATTTTTAAGCCGTTATTGGCGTGTAAAATGTATTCGCAGTTATTTTTTCTGATCTGGATTAGTTTTCCGTTACAAGGAGATAGCAGCAAAGGCACGCGCATTTGTACACAAACACCAATCCCTAACATACCTGACGCAATCGCCGCGTTTGGGTGCGCACTTAGCGGTAAGACTTTACCAGAAAAGGGACTTGGAATATGGGCAATAGGGTTTGCGATTTGGGATATTGGCCGATATTGGATTGGTGGTGAGAGTTCAATCAAAGTAATAAATATCCATCTTTTTTAAGTGCTTGCATCGCTTGCTGGATTTGGCTTTCTTTTACCAGAATGTAATCAGTATCGTACGTTGATAACGTAAAAATAGAGACGTTGGACTTTGCTAGCACACCAGAAATATTGGCCATAATTCCCGTAAGCGAAAACCCCAGCGGGCCCACGACTTCCAATGCTCTCCAATGACTTTCAGCCGCGAGGCTACTGACTGCGATATCTGACGCGCAAACGATAGAGAGTTCATCCTCAGTTTTGGCAATAAAAAAGATTTTACTGTTTAACACTGCTTGTGGAACAGCGTCATCGCAATCCAAGCTATGTATCGTAAATTCTTGTTTGAGCAATTGCAGCGTTTGCTTTGACATTACCAACCCTTGTTTTTGGAAAAATACCAATTGGTATAATTCATAGTATAGCGAAGTCAATTTAAAGACCAGAGCGTTCGCCTGAATTCTAGGCAAAAGAAAGGATTAGTGAGATGAAAAAGAAAAGGGCTCATGCATTGAGCCCTTGGTATAAAGATTATTCTTCGATTTGTGTTGCCTGAATAGCAGTCAAGGCAATGGTGTATACTATGTCATCAACCAAAGCCCCGCGGCTTAGGTCGTTAACAGGCTTACGCATACCTTGTAACATAGGTCCGATGCTAACAAGTTCAGCACTTCGCTGCACCGCCTTGTATGTGGTGTTACCTGTATTTAAATCTGGGAAGACAAATACCGTTGCTTTACCAGCGACTTTGCTGTTTGGCGCTTTTTTACGTGCGACATTTTCCATAATGGCGGCATCATATTGCAGCGGCCCGTCAATATCGAGATCAGGGCGTTTCTTTTGTGCGATCTCGGTGGCTTCACGCACTTTTTCTACATCTGCACCTTGTCCAGATGTTCCTGTGCTGTAGCTGATCATGGCAACGCGAGGTTCAATGCCGAATGCTGCAGCGGAATCTGCAGATTGAATTGCGATATCTGCTAACTGTTCTGCCGTTGGATCTGGGTTAATTGCACAGTCACCGTATACTAGCACTTGGTCCGGTAGCAACATGAAAAATACTGAGCTTACCAACGACGCGCCTGGTGCCGTTTTGATTAACTGCAGGGGTGGGCGAATAGTATTGGCGGTGGTATTTACCGCACCAGATACTAAGCCATCAACTTGGCCTTCGGCTAACATCATGGTGCCGAGCACGACGTTATCTTGCAGTTGCTCTGCCGCAACGACCTCGGTTAGGCCTTTGTTTTTACGTAGCTCAACCATAGGCGCAATGTACTTTTGCAGCTCTTCTTCAGGAGATAAGATAGTCACGTTTTCATTAAGCTCAACACCTTGTTGCTGTGCGATACGTTCAATCTCTTCTCTATCTCCAAGCAGTACGGTTTTAGCGATATTTCGCGCACCACAGATAGCAGCCGCTTTAATTGTTCTCGGCTCATTACCTTCAGGCAGCACAATGGTTTTGCTCGCACGCCTAGCTAAATCAGTCAGCAGGTAACGAAACGCAGGAGGGGAGAGTTTGCGGGTTTTTGCGACCCCTTTGGCCAAACTTTCCAGCCACTCGCTATCGATGTGACGGGCGTTGTGCTGCTTTACGCGCTCGATGCGCTGCTCGTCATCGCTGGGTACTTCCATATTGAAATTGTGTAATAGCAAAGAAGTGCGCCAAGTATCAGCCTCAGTAGCAAGGATAGGTAGACCTGTATCCATCGCTTGCTCACATAAGGTCATGATCTTCTCTTCTGGTTTGAATCCACCAGTTAACAAGATAGCGCCAATCTTGGTGCCATTCATGGCCGATAAACACGCAGCGACTAAGATATCTGAACGATCGCCAGGAGTAACTAACAGGGCACCTGGCGTAAAGTGGTTAAGAATGTTCGATACCGTTCTTGCACAAAAAGTCACACGGCGCAGACGACGGTGCTCCATATCACCCGCATTGATGATTTCGGCTTTTAAATAATTGCTTAAGTCGATAACTCGCGGCGCTACTAAGTCAAAGTCCCATGGTATGGCACCTAAAAGTTGAAATGGGTGTTTTCTGAAAATAGGCAGCGATGCTAAACGATTCATTTCGTTTTCAAGCTCTTCTGGTTTGTATTGATCAACCAGATCGGCGCGCGCTCTGCCATCTTCATCCAGCGGTGCATTCACTTTATTGAAAATACAACCCAATACGCGAGGGTGGTTTACACCGCCATAATTACCAGCGGCAATCTCTAAACGGTCTTCAAGCTCATCGATAGAGTCATTACCCGGCGTTAAGACAAACACGATATCTGCACCTAGTGTTTGCGCAATCTCGCGGTTTACACGGCCAGCGTAAGGTTGACGACGGGTAGGAACCATTCCTTCAATGATGGCAACTTCATCGTCTTGTACTGTGCCTTCAAAGCGCTCCACAATTTCTTCTAACAAATCATCGCCTTTACCATCACCTATCATTTGCTCAGCGTAGCTCAGCTCAAACGGCGTGGGTGGGGCAATGGTAGAACCTTGCTGAACGATGAGTGTTGACTTCTCGGGGCCGACTTCATCTTTACGAGGTTGAGCGATCGGCTTAAAGAAGTTTACTTTTACCGCTTTTTGTTCCAGAGCTCGGACTATTCCTACAGACACCGACGTCAAACCAACGCCCGTTGAAATAGGAATAAGCATAATACGACGACCCATCATTACACTCCTTCAGCAAGCGTAGCTGCGTCGTTGGCAATCACCCACTCTTCGTTGGTTGGGATGACTATAGCGACAGGAGAGTGAGACTCATCAGTGATCACACCTTGATTACCAAAGCGTGCGTTAAGGTTACGCGCTTTATTGATATGCATGCCAAGGAAGTTAAGCTGGTTTACTACTTTTTCACGGATAACATCAGAGTTTTCGCCAATTCCACCGGTAAATACAAGTGCATCTAAACCGTTTAGTGGTACCAAGAAGCTAGCAATTTGTTTGGCTAAACGATAACAGAAAATATCAAGCGCCAGTGTTGCTTGAGGGTGGCTTTCCTGCGCTGCTTCTTCAATCGTTCGGCAATCGTTAGAAAGCTCACTAATACCTAGAAGGCCACTTTGTTTATTCAACAAGGTGTCAATTTGCTGTGTTGAATAGTTCAGGTGGTTAACTAAAAACGAGAACAAGCCCGGATCAATATCACCACTTCGGGTGCCCATCACTAAACCCTCTAATGGAGTTAAGCCCATGCTGGTGTCCACCGATTTACCGTCTTTAATCGCGGTAACGGAACAACCATTGCCTAAGTGTGCGGTAATAATACGCGATGGTTTACCTTTTAGGCCTAAAATCTCGATTGCCTGCGCCGATACATAAGCATGGCTGGTACCGTGGAAACCGTAACGTCTAACACCATGCTCACGATATAGCGAATAAGGTAGGGCATAAAGGTACGCTGTTTGATCCATACTTTGATGGAAAGCCGTATCAAAGACAGCAATTTGCGGTAAATGTGCAAATGCGGCTTGAGCTGCGCGGATCCCAAGTAGGTTAGCTGGATTATGTAAAGGCGCCAGACTAGCCGTTTCTTGGATAGCTGTGAGAACGGAGTCATCGATAATGACAGATTGTGTAAAGCGCTCACCGCCGTGTACAACGCGGTGGCCGACAGCGACAAGATTTGCGTCTAACGCGAGATCTTTGATGAGTTTTACAAGCGTTGTGATCGCAACTTGGTGCGCATCACCACTATTGAGGGGCACGATTTCCTTGTTGCCTTGGAACTTATATTTAATTTGTGGTGATTGTTCAGCTAGGCGTTCAGCCAGACCTGATAATATCTCCTCTCCCGTTGCGTTATCGATGATTGCAAACTTAAGACTGGAGCTTCCACAATTAAGAACCAAAACATGCTGAGATGACATAATGACTTTCCGTTTTGACAATAACAGTTATTGCGTATTAAGCTTAAAGCTATAGCGCATATAAGCTACGCATTTAGACTAAGGTATAGTTGACAGTAAAGACGTCGATTTTACCTCATTTTTTATATAAAAGTTAGCACCTAGGAGTTATGATGCAAAAAAGTCTTATTTCGCAAGTGCAACTTGGACGTCAATACTCGAAAGAGTGGCCTATGCGCAAGGAATTAGCACCGTTGTTCCCCGAATTTAGGGTGATCAAGGCGACAGAACTTGCTTTAAATACAATGCCTATGCTGGCGGTGTTTACTCTGTTTTTGCAGACCAGCCAATTGGGTTTTCAATATCTGCCGCAAGCCATTGCGATTGCTTTATTCTTTTTATCGCTTCCTGTCCAAGGGTTATTATGGCTTGGTAAAAGAGCTGAAACGCCGTTAAATCCGGCTTTGTATTCTTGGTATACAGAACTGCATCAAAAGATGGTTGCCAATGGCTACGATGCACCCCTGTCCTCAAGAAAGCCTAGATATAGAGACTTAGCGCGATTGCTAAAAGATATGTTCGATAAAATGGACAAAGCGTTTACGCAAGAAAATCTGTAGTTTCTGTTTTCCTGCCTACCAAGCAAGTAGGCAGCGATTTGCTCATAATGGGTGATCTGATGTTGGGTTACATGCGCTGATATTGGTTTATCAAAAACGAGAGCGTGATTTCGATATGGTCCATCTTTTGTAATCTGTCCATGTGTTGTTGCTTAAATTTCCATGCAAATGGCGTCATCATGATTAAGTGTTCAACACATTCAAACTCCATTCTGTGGGTTTGTTGTAATCTAGTCCGTTCAACCAATTCAAACCCTTGTGGTGTTTCTGGTGCCTTGTGTAGCTTTACATTGTCATAAATCAGAGACTTGAGTTCGAATAGATGGTGCTCGCCGGGTGAGACGACATACAAACTGCCTGATGGTTTGCATAGACGGGCGAGTTCTTCGGCGAACACTGGCGCAAAAATGCTCACAATCACATCTGCAAATTCATTTTCAAAAGGAGCCTCTTTGATGGAGGCTACGCTAAATTCTACTTGAGGATAGCGTTTAGCGGCATAGCGGACAGCAGGTTTTGCGATATCGACCCCGTAGACTTTGGCATTCTCGCAGCGATTTGCGATTTCATGGGTGTAAAAGCCTTCACCACACCCTAAGTCCAGCAGGGTAGCCGGCGCTTTTTCAGAGACGATTTGTGCAAGCCTATCACGTAGAAAATGATAATGATCGGTTTCGAAGAATGCCCGACGCGCCGCAACCATTTCTTGGTTGTCGCCCGGCTGTTTTGATTTTTTATTTTGCACGGGTAGTAAGTTGACATAGCCTTCTTTGGCAATATCAAAGTGATGATTATTATTGCAGCTGTAGCTTGCACCACCTTGATATAAAGGCAGTTTACACAGTGGACAGCGGTAGTGGGAGATCATTTGTCTAAGTATTCCCTATCAAAAAAAGTTTTTACCCAATGTGGGCGATATGTAATGAGTAAGGTGATGGCCATGCCGTTTAACATGGCTTCAGGGAACCACATTATGACGGCAAAATGGAGATAATTGTCTGCCAACTGATACCAAGTATAGGCATCGATTGCATAATAATAGAATGCACTTAGAAGTATCTTTAAACAGCCCACTGTACCTGCGAAAATAAATGCACAAACAAAAATATAAACGAAAAAGTGCCGCGGTAAATGATGATAGCAAAGGGCAAAAAGTCCATAACTTAAGTAGACAGGTATCAGTGCAGTAAACAGCCAAAAATTACCAAACTCCACCAAGGTAAAAGCACTAAAGTAACTATGGACGAGGCAGGCCAAAGTTGCACTCAACGCACCCAGTCGCCAACCTAAAATTAACGTTACTGCTGTTATTCCAAGAATATGAATGTTCAGCTCAGGTAAAATGCCTGCTTTTATTTGCCACAGTAACGTGAGGACAACCGAACAACTTAATACGCCGGTTTGTCTGGCTGGTACTTGTAGTAATTGCTGGTATTCTTTGCGATGAAAACTGAGTAAAAATAACCCAAGGGCAGCGATAAACGTCACGTTTCTATCCAGTTTTTAAATTTGGTGATTTTGCTCTATGCCGAGCACTGTATTTACAGTCTCGGCAGAAAAAGCAGATGATTAAATGTCGAAAGTTGCCCAAATTGGTGCGTGATCAGAGGGCTTATCAATTCCTCTCAATTCGTAATCTATGTCACTTTCAATACATTTCGCAGTTAATGGAGCGGTTGCTAAAACCACATCTATGCGCAGACCTCGGTTATCATCAAACCCTTTTGAGCGGTAGTCAAACCACGAATACTTTTCGGTTGCATCAGGTGTCAGCACTCTAAATGTATCTTTAAAGCCCCAATCTAGCAGTGTTTTTAACCACTCGCGCTCTTCTGGTTGGAACGAGCACTTACCCGTCTTTAACCAACGCTTGCGGTTTTGCTCACCAATACCAATATCCGCATCCAATGGAGAAATATTAATATCGCCCATGACTACAAGGTTAGATTGAGGATCGGCAAAATCATTTAAGTGGGTCATGAGATCTGCATAAAATTGTCTTTTATACGGAAATTTTGTTTCATGGCTGATGTTATCACCTTGAGGGAAGTAACCATTCATAACGGTAACTTCGTTACCTGAATCACTTTCAAACGTACCGCTGATCATGCGACGTTGTGATTCATCAGTATCCGTAGCGAAGCCTTTTTGGATAGCTTTTGCAGGTTTCTTGGAGAGTAGTGCCACACCGTAATGCGCCTTTTGACCATGGAAGTAAACATGGTAGCCAAGTGCTTCTACATCGTCGATAGGAAAAGCTTCGTCATGGACTTTAATTTCTTGCAGTCCAATGACATCAGGTTGGTGTTTTTCAATCAATGCCTGTAATTGATGTAGTCTAGCTCTGAGGCCGTTTATATTAAACGAAACAATTTTCATAGCGCTCTCTTTAGATTCTTGCTGTTATTTGGCAAAGTTTATCACTTAAAAACGAGAGGGTCAGCGCTTGGGTGAAATTACTTATATAGTCAGCTGACAAGCATGTTGGCAGTTGTTAAATTTTGCACAAGTTTAGCGAGAGGATAACGAGGATTTTAGCTTAGTGTAAATAGATCATTAAATAACCAAAATTGCATGATTTAGCTGTTTACTTATTCGTCGTTGTAATTATAATCCGCGCCGAATCGTTCAATTGGGGTATATTATGCTTAAATCTCTCTCTTTCTTTGGTCTTGTTTCTTTGGTTTCTACAACAGCTTTCGCTTCACAGGTTGAGTTCACTCAAGCTGACGCATCACCAGCGACAAAAGTATGTGCTGTTGCAGCAGAGCAAGGTTTCAGTGCAGCACGTAAAGAAGCTGCATCACTAGGCCTATTTATTTCTCGCTTCTCACCAAGCATCCACTGTAATGGTGAAGATATTCGTGAGTTTGCAAAAGCAGCGAAGCGCTCGCAAAAGCAAGAAAAGAAAGTGGAGCTAATTGCTGAAAAGTCAGATACAGCAACTGAGTTATGCTTAGATGCAGTACGTCACGGCGTTAATCACCTACGTTTGAATAACCAACAGGTTCGCAACTTACGTTGTAACGATATGCCTGTTAAGCAATTTGTAAGAGAATTCAGAAACGCAGCAATTTAATCAAGTTGATGTGAATAGAAGGGGCGTTAAGCCCCTTTTTTATTGGTTGTTATTTAGTTTTGCATCACGGTATTTGATGTAACAAACTAAAGCTGCCAAGCCCGCAACAGGGACCGTAATCATACTTACCCAACCACCTGTGTATAAAATTGCTAGTGGCATACCAAAATCATAGCCGGCGACAATACAATCTGAGCTAGCACTTTCTGCAACATGGCAGTGAAGAATTTCAGCGATAAGCTCCGCAAGAAGTAAACCAAGCAAAGGTGTAAAGGCTATTAAGCAAAGACCTATCGTTAATAGCTTCAATCTTTGTCGTGACATGAACATTTCCTTATTAGTCATTTCAGGTGATTGTGCCCCCGATAGATTAACCTAGGCTGATAATACCGATTTCACTTAGTCATGCTCAATGCCTATATGGATGTAGTGATCTCGCTTGCAAAACAGCATACCAGCCAAAAATTATTATTTTAACGTAATGATGGTGGTGGAGTTGTACAGTCAGGAGAAAACCAAAAGTCGTCTGAGGCTGAAGTCCATTCGTCACCACATACACCTAGTTGCTCACCTTCAACATCGGCACAGGCATCGTGATTCAAGCAATCTTGGGTATATTGACCATCACCAAACATTGGACAACCCGCACCACATCTAGCTGCACAAAAGCCATGACCACCGACGATATAATTTCTTGTCTTTACAGACGAGTTGGTAATATCCCAAACAGCAGTCTTTGATTTACCCATATACGCACAGAGATCAGTCCAATCTTGTGCACTGATTTTGCTCTCTATTTGCTGATCAATTGCTTCACCTAATGGATAGGTAGATAAAAATTCGAAGAATTTTAAGAGTGCAAGTTTCGACTCCTTATCTAGAGTTGATTGGCTTTTCATAATCAAACCACTATTAAGCTCTACGTCGTGTAGCATATTCTTTATGTCGGCACGAATTGCTGGGGTATTAATAAGAGGTTTATTATTGATATCAGTACCAGTTATCTTAACTTGTTTTTTAACTTGATTGAGTAACAAAGCATAGTGATTGCCCTGATATGTGATAGATGCGGAAATAGTATCAAGCAAGTCATTGGATACTGAAAACTCGATTGGAGAATACATGCCTTTCTGATCAAACGACTCTGTTTTAACGTTATGTTGAGCCTGGATAACTCCTTTAATCCCGTTTTCAGTGAGATAAATTGTAGTATTATCATTCATAGCAAAGGTAAAACTAGAGAACAAAAATGCTGCCATAATGACAGTTGAAAACAGATATTTCATATTAAATCCTTTTTTAAATTAATAATCGTAATATTTAAGCAGGAGAACCTTTAGTTAACCTGGTTTACAATTTTGTTTCAATTTGGATATTTGTCAAGTCTGAGCTATAAATAGTTTTGTTCTTTTTTATCTAATAATGAGTTGTTTGCTTTAATTAGATTCTTAAAATAGTATCAGTTAATTACCTTTACTTATTTAGCTTAATAAAACTATCTCCCAGTTTTTTCCTTACAATCCTTTGCTATAATCTGCACAATTTTGGTAATAGACACTGATCTCCAATGACATTTAGCGAGTTACAACTTCACCCTGAACTACTAAGCGCAATTACTGAGCTTGGGTTTGCGTCACCCACACCAATTCAAGAAAAGAGTATTCCACTTCTGCTCAGTGGTTGTGATTTAATTGCAAGTGCCCAAACTGGAACCGGTAAGACTGCCGCCTTTATGCTGCCGATTTTGCATTTCATGCTGATAGGCGGCGTGCAAGATGAGAAAACGGTTAGGGCGCTGGTACTTACCCCAACTCGTGAGTTGGCGCAGCAGGTTGCTGAGCATACTGAAAAGTTAGTGGGTAGCACCGGCCTAAATGTCGTGTGCTTATATGGCGGTGCAAATATTGGCCCGCAAGAAAAGCGCTTAAGAGCGGGTGTAGACGTAGTAGTTGCGACACCTGGGCGTTTACTTGACCACCTGATCAAAGGCACATTAACACTCAAAAATATTCAACACTTGGTCTTCGATGAAGCAGATCGCATGTTAGATATGGGGTTTATGGGGGAAATTAAGCGGATCATGCGCACTATGCCGCTTAAGCGTCAAACGTTGCTATTTTCAGCTACGGTTGACGATGCTGTGTTATCCCAAGTAAAGCCTTGGTTGAACGACCCTAAGCGAGTAGGTGTTGAATCCCAGAACAGCACCGCAAGTACAGTTACGCAAACGTTCTATTCGGTAGACGAAGACCGCAAACGTGAATTGATCTCCCACTTGATTGGCAAAAATAATTGGCATCAGGTACTGGTGTTTACTCGCACAAAAAATAGTGCTGATAGCTACGCAAAAGAATTGAATAAGGATGGCCTTAAAACCGCAGCGATCCACGGTGATAAGTCTCAAGGCGCGCGTGACAAAGCGCTATCTCAATTCAAATCAGGTGAAATTCGCGTCTTGATCGCAACGGATGTAGCTGCCCGTGGCATTGACATTGACTCGCTAAACTATGTCTTCAATGCTGAGTTACCCTATGTTGCTGAAGACTATGTGCACCGTATCGGCCGTAGTGGTCGTGCTGGACAAAACGGCCAAGCTATTTCGCTTGTGAGTATTGATGAGCAGTGGCTACTGGAAGAAATAGAAATTTTCCTAGATGAGCGGTTTGCGCCGCAATGGCTGCCAGGCTATGAACCTGATTTGACCAAAGAGCCTAAAGACACTCGCCGTAATTCTGGTAAGTCTAAGAAGCAAAGAGACAAAAAGCGTATTCTAGGAGCAAGAACCAAGCGTAGAAGGAAGTAATGGGTTAGCGCGACCTTGGTTTATGATGTTAAAGCAACGCACTCTAAAGCAATCGGCTAAACCAGGGTGAGAGCAAAAGCCTATGTTTGGACTCACTTTTATCCAAACATAGGCTTAATTCGTCAGTCTAACTCCTGACGAGAAAATAAAAACTAAGTTACCTTTATTTTCTATAGAAATACTTAAGAAAACCTTATGCTTTACTCTTTTAATCGATAAATTTGCTCCTGATAGGCCAAATTACTAAATAATACATGAGATAGTGCTTTTTCTTTCAAATCAATGGTGTGCGTTGTATTCACCAGTGGTGTTTGCATCTTAGTCGCCGTGTCATATTGCCAATAACTCACTTTGTTGCCTGGCATCAAAATGGCGGCTTTGTCATCTTCAATGTAGGCAAAATTATCGTAATATTGCATCATCGCTCTTTGCACTGGATATTGTTTGGTTAAGTCAAAACCAAGCATAGGCGTTGGGCGTTCAACCCCTATTAAAGAAAGCAAAGTGACAGGTAAATCAATTTGACTGACCAACCTTTTATCTTGTTTCTGATTAAAGCCTGAATTCAAAATAACGGCTGGAATATGAAAAGACTTAATAGGGACGGGCTCGGATCCATACACCCTGACATCATGATCTGCAACGACTAAAAAGATAGTATCTTGCCAATATCGGCTTTGCTTGGCCTTATCAATAAACTTTCCGAGTGCATAGTCGGCGTACTTGATAGCGAGATCTCGCGCAGGTTTATCACTTTTATGATTTGTTGGTAACATTACTTTTCCGTCAGGAATTTCAAACGGGTCGTGATTGCTAGATGTAAAGATCAAACTAAAAAATGGCTTTTCTTCTTCGCTCAGCTGAGTTAGTTCTTTATCCGCTTGATTAAACAGATCTTCATCGCTGGCGCCCCAAGACGCAACAAATTCCGGGTTTTCAATATCATCAAAGTCAACGATACGTTGAAAGCCATTTCCTAAGAAGAAGCTTTTCATGTTATCGAAGTGGCTTTCGCCACCGTAAATAAACTGTGTCGTATAGTTTTCTTTGGCTAAAATATCCGCCAACGTACAAAACTGTTGCTGAGACTTTGAAAGCTTAACGATGGAGCGTGACGGTGAGGGTACAAAGCCGGTGATCACGGCTTCAATTCCGCGAACTGATCGGGTGCCCGTTGCGTAGAGGTTTTCCAGCCCCCAGCCTTCTTGATACAGTTTATCTAACTCTGGGGTTAGATTTGCTCCCCCTAGCGAGCTTACAAAACGCGCGCCTAAGCTTTCTTCCAAGATAATCACTAAATTTTTCTTTTTACCCTGATGGTATGCAGGATTAGTGGCTAAGGTAGGAAGTGTATTTGAGATAAAACCTTGTCTGTAACTTGCTCTTCTTACTGTATTAAAAACCTTTTCTTTGGATAGCGAACCATAAAGCGCACTGGCACTTTTTTCGCTGCCCATATTTTTTGCTGCGAACGCAACACTATAGGCTGAGTTGATGGTCAGCGAATTAACCAATGCATCTTGTGAAAAGTAGACGGTAGCAGGGTTAAGCGGTCTATGACCCAGAGTGCCTCTTGCTAACAGCGCTAAACAGATAAGACTACAAAAAGTAGAAATAGCCATATTCCGCTTTGATGGCACTTCGTTGCCAATGCGAGGAAAATATCTCAAGGTGGTTATTAAAGCCAAAGTACATAAAAGTAGGGTGAATATCACTGTGCCCAAGTGACCACTCAACAACATTGAAATGACTTCTGTGGGGTAAATCAGATATTCAATAAATAAACGGTTTGGTCTGATGTCGTATTGCAAAATAAATGCAGGAGTTGCAGCTTCGAGTAGTAGGACAAATACAATACCCAACGCAATATACCCCGTTACTAGCGCAGTAAGTAAAGGCTTCAGTGGCTTGGGCATAAAATAGTGCGTGACCATTAACAATAAGAGTGGTATCGCGAGATATGCGATAGTACTCAAATCAACTCGCAGGCCTGATATCACAAAGGTCAAAGGATCAGAGCCAGTCATTCTCTCTAACATCCAAGTTGATAGTCCTAAACGGCTAAGCGTCAAAATCATCAACAAGGAAAGGAAAAACACCATGAAAGGTTTTGCATAAGGAGTTGAAAAGTGTACTTTGTTCATAGAATGTTAGGAATAGTTGCATTTATCACAAGACTATCCGGCGAAACTTAAGAAAAGCTTAGGAAATCCTTCGGAATTGATGAAAGTTGAAGTTCTCTTTAGCGAATCTTAAGTTTGAGCAACTAAGCTATGTGACATTAAGCACTAGCCAAAGGTTTATTTATGAATGTGTTACTTTTCTGATTGAAGATTCTGAGTCCTTGCGTCGCAGCTTAACCTTAGGGCTCTCTAAACTGGGCTTTACGGTAGATGATACGGCGGACGGCTCTAGCGGTTTGAGTATGGCGCTGATGGATCACTATGATGTAATTATTTTAGATATCATGTTGCCCAGTTTGGATAGCATAAGTGTGCTTAAAGCGCTAAGGCAACAGAAGAACGACACTCGAGAAGTGCGAATGATTGCTTTGGTTAGGGTTGCCTATTGCTGAAGCCATTGATGCGGAACTCACTGTTGCGTTGGAAGGGAGCACCATCACCTTTACATTGCTCCTTTGAAGCGCTATTTAAAAGTGAGTTTCCATTGATAAACCAAGTTCCCTGCTGTCCACTTCAGGTTACTTACAGCTCCCCAGTAAATAAGCGTCGATGCGTTTTTCGCGCATACTCATCAGACATGCCACCAAGATAGTCCGCTAACACGCGCATTTGCTGCGTTTCATCGGTTGCTTGCTGGTACAGTGTTTGGGTTGTATACGGCAATAATCGCATGGGATCACTGGCAAAAACTTCAAATAAATCAATAAGCAGGTTTTGACCACTAAACTCAATTTGCTGCATTTTAGGTTCACGAATTAATCTTCGATATACGAACACTTTTAATACTTGCAGGATTTCCTGAAATTCGGGTGCCATCTCAACGGTAAAATGAAGTAGGGCGGAGTCAAAATCTGAGTCTTGACCGGTGAGTTTACAGTGCACAATAAACAGGTTCACGAGCTCACCTATGGTATCTTTACGATTAGATTCATCTTCTGAAAATAAACTCTCGCTCACGCGTTGTAAGTTGTGCTTTAACCAAGGTGAGTCTAACTTTTGTAGTTCAGGTAGAGCGAAATCATGCCATGCTGCCTCGTTAAGGGTCTCGGTTGCAATCGCATCTTCTAAATCATGAACTGCATAGGCGATATCATCGGCATATTCCATAATGGCGCAATCTAACGATTTAAACTTAGTCTTGCGACGGAAGGTGTCTTTAACCTCGGTTTCTTGCAGCTTTATTCGGTCGTTTTGAGAAAATGGCGAGAGGATCCAATCAAATACCGATTGGTCGCATTGATAAATACCTTTTGCTGGCAGCCAATCACTAGATAAAATGTATTTTCGACTTTGTGTTTGCGTTGGTTGGTGATACCAAAGTGTGTCGATTAATGCAGGATATTTAATAAAACCTAGTAAGGTACGGCGTGTTAAGTTCATGCCATAACCTTTAGTGTATGGTTCCAATTTGGTGACGATGCGCAAGGTTTGAGCGTTTCCTTCAAACCCTCCATGATCACGCATAAGGTAATTAAGCGCTATTTCTCCTCCATGGCCAAAGGGCGGGTGGCCGATATCATGCGCTAGACATAAAGTTTCAATAAGACTAGTCGAAGGAAAGTGTTCAAACTCAGGGTGTTGTTTTCTTAAATGGCGCAGTAGACCGCTGCCTATTTGCGATACTTCCAAAGAGTGAGTTAGGCGAGTCCGATAAAAGTCGTTAACGCCGATTGCCATAATTTGGGTTTTGGCTTGCAAGCGTCTAAAAGCCGCGGCATGTATGATCCTAGAACGGTCTATTTGCCATGCTGAACGATTGTCGTTAGGGCGGTTTTTTTGCTGCGATAGCAGACGCTGCTGCCAAGCGTTAGACGTCATACTTCTGTTCCTTTTTCTTTATATCTTAAACTCGTCTAAACTATGTACGATAACTGAACGAAAATTCGCGTTTAATTGCGGCTTTTGATATTATCAGCCGCTATTTTTGAATACTGTTATTTTGGCGTAATTTATCAACGCTCTATCAAACTATAGTAACAGAATAATTCTGTTACAGAGTGGGCTTGATAAAAGTTCTTAGAGACTTAAGGAAAGAGACTCCGTTTCCAGAACACCGCCGCTGCGAGGAGAAGTATGCAAGCTAAACTGATTAAACTCTTTGTTGCCCTAGTGACTATTTGGGCACTCTTATTCCCTTTTATCCAAGATAAAAGTCCGCAAGACACCGTATTAGATCAAGAGGATACGGGGGCGGAGGTTGTACCTAAGGTGCCCGAAAAGCCACTCCATAGCGTAAAACTACCTAATTTTGCAGCCATTCGTGATATCAAGGAGAAGAAAACGGCATTTTTCGACTTTATTAAACCGCACGTAGAAGCCGAAAATAAACAGATCTTAGAGCAGCGGGCAACACTTGAAATCGCCCTAATGATGCTGCAATTTGATGAAACCCTGACACGCAAACAAATAGAAAAGGTTGCATTGATTTTCACAAAGTATGATTTAAAAGGTGAAGCCATCAATGAATCTTCGCTTAAACGTGCTTTACGCCGCGTGGATATTATTCCTAAAGAGCTGGCGTTGATGCAGGCCGCTAATGAATCTGCTTGGGGTACGTCACGATTTGCGCGAATTGGGTTAAACTTTTTTGGTCAATGGTGTTACACCAAAGGCTGCGGTATGGTGCCGAAACGGCGAGAAGATGCGGCCGATCACGAAGTAAGAGCCTTTCAGTCGGTAAGAGCCGCGGTCAAATCGTACTTTAGGAATATCAATACTAATGATGCATACAAAGACTTGCGCGCGGTACGAGCAGAGCTGCGAGCTCAAAAAGCACCGATTGACGCTACAGTATTAACAAGTGGCCTTTTGAGTTATTCAGAGCGTGGTGAAGACTACGTAAATGAACTTAACGATATGATAAGGCATAACCGAGCGTATTTTGATGAAGAATAAGATTGTACTTGTCCTGATAATGACACTTTGGAGTGTGATAGCGTCCGCTAAAACGGTCACCTTTGCATACGACAGCTTTTACGACAGACTGAAAGTGGTAAATAAAGGCGAGTTTGAGTTTGCACGTGTGGGATTTTACCTTGTCGATACACTTAGCATGCAGGCGTGTAAAATCACGGCGGGTAATATTGTGACCGAGGAAGCGAGCTTTCCATTGTCGTATACCGATGAAGCGCAATTATTGCTACCATTTGACAAAGAATTGGACAAAGACAAAGCTAAAGTGGTAATTGAAACGAAGGGCGAAAGCTCGGACTGCCAGCTAAAAATGCAGATTGAGGCCGAGTTATTTAATACGAGATCTCTAAGCAAGTCTGATCTGTATAAAATGCAACAGGAGTTTGAAGAGTTGCTGGCTGATCTATCAGGCTTCTTTATTAAAAACCTGTTGTCATTTTTGCTGCCTGAGCAACAGGGAGTCATCGTGACCTTTGGCAGAAGTCAAAACGTCACAGATGCTACAGTGAAGTGTGAGTCGCAAGTCTGTCGAATCAGTGTCCCGAAGACGTGGTCAAACGACAATACTCACTTTGCCGACTCTGCAAATGTGAAGTCAGTGCAACCTTGGTTGGCATTATAGTTAAGTAGTTACAACACGATCATTGACGTCTTTAAACTTTAGGCTAAGAAACCGCTCTTAATTCAGTAAAGATTTTAGGCGTCTTATCAACTTTTTGAAGCTGTTTGTAAAACGCTTCTCCTCCCTCTAATCCCAATTTAAACAATAATTCATACTGATAAATAACGATATTCTTTCGTCGCGAATTTCTGCTATTAGACCCCCAAAATGGAAACTTAATGTTAAATAAATGCATTGTTAAAGTTGCTTTGGTATGCTAATAATGGCTGGATTATTAAAAAAACTACAGTGTAATTATTAACTTAAGGGGAAACAGGATGACCTATAAATTACCACTCAGTGCGCTCTCAATTGCCGTATTAATCGGCATGAATCAACAAGTTAAGGCCGAAGAGACGACGCAAGTTGAACGTATTGAAGTGACAGGCTCTCACATTAAAAGAACAGACTTAGAAGGTCCGTCACCAATTCAAAGCTTGTCAGCTGCTGACCTAGCTTCAACGGGATCTACCGACCTTATTGGGGCGTTACAAAAGCTGCCTGTGTCGGGTACTGGTACTTTTAGTACACAAGGTAACTCCAGCGATGACACCGCAAATGGCGGTTCAAGTGTTGCATTAAGGGGATTAGGAGCATCATCTACGCTTGTTCTTATTAATGGTCGTCGTGTTGCCGTGAGCCCGTTTGCAAAAGATATAGAAACATCATTTGTGGACTTAAATACCATTCCTGTTTCATCAGTTAAACGTATTGATATTTTAAAAGACGGTGCTTCTGCAACTTATGGTTCTGATGCGGTCGCAGGGGTTATTAATATTATTTTACGTGACGATATAGACGGTTTCGAGGTCGCCGGTAAATTATCTAACACCGCCGATGGTGGGGCTGAAGAACAGAACTTTACTCTTCTTTGGGGATCGTCAACGCAAAATGGCCATCATAATTTCTCACTCGATTATTTCAAACGCGGTCACCTAACTTATGCCGATCGTGACTACACAGCTTCTGCTGATCAACGTTTTCGCGGTGGTAACAATTCATTAAGCTCTGCAGGTATTCCCGGCAGCGTTGAGGTGATGAGAAGCATGCTAACAGACGAACAGTGGGCAGGATTACCAGTCGTTCGTGTTGAAGATGATGGCACTCAGGTAAGGCAGACTATCTTTACGGACGTATGGGGGAATGACAAATGCGACCCTGCTTTAGATATTGGTGATATCTGTCGCTACGATTATGCACCGTACATGACTGCTATTCCGTCGACGGAACGTATTAGCTTTAACTACAATGGCGTACAAGAAATCATCGATGGTATTGAAGGTTTTGCCGAAATCTCGGCGCAGCACTCTTCAACTTTCATTCAAGGTGCAGGTAGCCCGAGCTTTACAGAACTATTTATGGATGGTGATAACCCAAACCACCCATTATTTAACGATCCAGACCACTTCTTACATGGTGTAGATATTTCAATGCGTCGTCGAACGGTTGATATCGGCAACCGTAAAAAAGATGTCGATTCAGAATACTATCGTGCTGTCCTTGGAGCACGTGGTGAGTGGAACGCGTGGTCTTGGGAAGTTGCGTACTCTGCTATTCGTTCAAGTGCAGTTGAAAAAGGCTTTGATGGTTTCCCTAACAAGCTAAGAGCGCAGCAAGCGATTGATGAAGGTTTATGGAACCCATTTGAACCAAGCACTAATACAGAAGCCGGTTTGGCGTTTTTTGAAACTACCACTACGCGTTATGGTGCATCAACCATGCAGTCACTAGATGGTACTATCTCGGGGGAATTATTTGAATTGGAAGCCGGCTACGTTGCCGCAGCGTTTGGTTTTGAACATCGCTACGAGAAAATTGAAGATAACCCGGATAGTCAATACATCAGAGGCGAAATCTTTGGTACAGAAGCAACGCAAGCTAACGGAGATCGCGATAATACTGCGATATTCGCAGAATTTAGCGTACCAGTGCTAGATACACTAGAGCTACAATTAGCTTTGCGTTATGAAGACTATAGCGACTTTGGAACTACAACAGATCCAAAAGTAGCATTCCGTTGGTCACCGCTTGATAGTTTAGTGGTTCGTGGTTCTTGGGGGACAGCATTCAGAGCGCCTTCTCTTGTTCAGCTACATCTTGGTAGAACAGACGAATCACCAAGCGTGATAGACCGTGAACGTTGTCGCCAAACGGGTGCTGATGATGATTGTAGCCCGTATGAATACACTGCGATTGTGTCCGGTAACAAAAACCTACAACCAGAAGAGTCAGAAAACTACAATTTAGGTGTAGTGTGGCAAGCAACTGATGATTTTAGTATCGGTGTAGATTACTGGAATTATGATCAGGAAGATCTCATCAAGAAAATTGGAGCACAGAAGCTAGTTGATTGTTGTGGTACCGATCCTAATCTGGTAGTTCGTGCGCCTAATCAAGGTAGCACACTTGGTCGTATTCTCACCATTAACGACACCTTTGTTAACATTGGTGGTCGTGAAACAGACGGTTTCGATGTTAACTTAGCCTATGCATTAACTACTCGTGAAATGGGTGAGTTTAAGTTCAATTACAACTTAACTTACGCGCTTAACTTTGAAGAACAGTCGTTTGAAAGTGACGAACAAGGTAACACATTCAATGTTGCTGAAGATCTCAATGGAGAGTATCAGCATCCGCAGTTCCGCTGGACAGCGGGTATGGACTGGGCTAAAAACGATTGGCTTGCAAATATCAGCGTAAACTATGTTGATTCTTATAAAGATCTTGCTGACAGTGATGGCAATAAATATGAGATTGATTCATGGACTACTGTAGATACAAGTGTCAGTTATATTGGCGTAGAAAAGCTGACAGTAACTCTAGGTGCATCTAACTTGTTCAATGAAGAAGCGCCGCTTGCTCCTTCAGAGTCAATGGGAATTGACAATAAAACGCACAGTATCCTTGGTCGTCAAGCATATGTGAAGTTTGCATACCAATTCTAATACGTTAACGTTTATTAAGATGACAGCCGCGCTTTATAGCGCGGTTTTTTCTTATACCAATTCGCTTAATTAAGTGGTCTATTTTGAGGCGAGGAAATTTTGTCAATAACCCCGCTACCGCGTCCTGCTATCGCCAAGGTACCTACATCCGTGTAGGCAAGGCGGAAATTTTGCTATTTAACCTGAGGTTTGGATAAGGAATGTTCCAACTCATTGTTGCTAAAGCACAACTTAGTTTTCTCCTTATCTAGCCAGAGAGTTTTAGGGAAAACAAGG
>NZ_JAKRFW010000069.1:0-19727 GCF_022347905.1 Pseudoalteromonas sp. Of11M-6
TGTAACCTAGATAAATTCATCTGACAATAACGACAACCATGATACACTTCGCGACTTTTCAGCAGTTTGAGGTAGAGAATGAAAGTCGGGTTTGATTACGGAAGTTCTAATTGTGCGATGGGTGTCATGCAAAATGGTGAAGTGGACTTACTGCATCTCGAGCAAGATAAATATTACCTGCCTTCGACTATGTATGCGATGCACAATGCGTTAATTCCTGCATTTGTTAATCGTCATCTCAATGAGCCAGATCCAGTCTACACGCAGTCTCGCCAAGGGCTGCTAACGGTAGCACAGCAAGCTAAGCGCGATCTTGATTTAGAAGCACATGAAGCGGGCGTCTTTTTTGGTCAAGCGGCAATTTCTGAGTATATCGAATTTCCCGAAGAAGGTTTTTTTGTAAAATCACCCAAGTCCTTCTTTGGGGCGGTTGGACTTAAACCTCAACAAATCGCCTTCTTTGAAGATATCGCTGCGGCGATGATGGTGGAGATTAAGCGTCGTGCTGAGTCGCAGCTGCAACAGTCCATTACCGACACTGTGATTGGTCGACCTGTTAATTTTCAGTCCGTTGGCGGAGAGGAAAGTAATCAACAAGCGGTTAATATTCTCACCACCGCTGCAAAAAGAGCAGGGTTTAAGGAAGTGGATTTTCTCTTCGAACCGCTCGCAGCGGGGATTGAGTATGAAAGCCGTCTTCAGCAAGATAAACTTGTGCTAGTGGTTGATATCGGCGGTGGTACTAGCGATTGTTCGTTTGTCCGAATGGGGCCAAGCTATCGCAATAACACACAGCGCCAGCAAGACTTTTTAGCGCATACGGGTAAACGTATCGGTGGTAACGATTTAGATATTGCACTTGCTTATCACCAATTAATGCCGTTATGTGGTCTAGGTTCTAACATGAGTTCAGGTTTGCCGATGCCTAGTCAACTGTATTGGCAGGCATGTAAAATCAATGATATTCAGTCTCAACTAGACTTCTACAGCGATAAATTAGCGCGAGAATTGCAAAGCATGTTGCGAGATGTCGCCGAGCCGCAAAAGCTGGCGCGTTTACTTCACATTCAACAGAACAAACTTACCCATCAAGTGGTTCGTGAAGGTGAGCTTGGAAAGATAGCACTCTCTGAGCAAGCAAAATTTAATGCCGATCTTGGTTTTATTGAACCACAGTTAACCTCTGAATTTACGCAGCAAGATTTTGCCGAGTCGGTCATGTCGAACTTAGAGCAGATGGGCATGCTTGCGAAAGAAGCCATACATCAAGCGGGGTCAAAGCCCGATGTAATTTACCTGACTGGCGGTAGCGCGCAATCACCGTTACTCAAGGCAACGCTTGCACAGCAAATTGGTGATATTGAAATGGTGAACGGGGATAACTTTGGTAGTGTTACTGCAGGCTTGACTAAGTGGGCGGATAAAATATTTAAGTAATCGAAGTCAAAATCAAAGAAGCGGTCACAAACCGCTTCCATACTCGTCTATTTTATCAATCTAAGCGACTAGCAAGGTACTGCTCATAATCAGGTAAATGTCTTGCGATTGGCTGGCTCATTTTATCGCACGCCATCAGTAAATCTGCCGTTGCTTCATTACAGGCTACGGGAATATTCCAGACAGCAGCGAGTCTCAACAGTGCTTTTACATCCGGATCGTGAGGCTGTGACGCAAGCGGATCCCAAAAGAAAATCAAGACATGAACATCTTGCTCCGCGATTTTGGCACCAATTTGTTGGTCGCCACCCATTGGGCCACTAAATAGTTTGGTGACTTCTAAACCAGTATGCTTTTCTATTAGGTTACCCGTTGTGCCCGTAGCGTAAAGCTTGTGCTGTTTTAGGCTATCTAAGTGAGTCTGACACCACTCAAGTAGGGCTGGTTTCATGCCATCGTGTGCAACCAAAGCAATATGCTTTTTAGCTGGCAGTGGCTGTGAGCGTTTTTGCATGTGTACTGCTCCTATTTTGCGTAACTGTTTAGAGTAATAAGTTGACTGCCAATGCGATAAAAATTAAGCCTGAAATACGATCAATCCACACCGGCGCTGCGGGATGCTGCCTAAAATAGCCAGCGATTTTATCACCACCGTAGATGTACATGCAGTCGATGGGAAAAGCTAAAATAGGATAAAGTAAGCCAAACATAGCCAGTTGCATCGTTGTCGAGGTCGCCAAGCTACTATCGACAAACTGAGGAATAAATGCAATAAAAAACAGGGCGACTTTGGGATTTAAGACTTCCGTCATCATTGCTTGGAACATCACGTTTTTAGGCTTTTTGGTGCTCACGTGCGGTTTTTCCTCGCAAGCTATCTGCGCCTTTCCAAGCGTTTCTTTGATAGTCATTACACCTAGATAAGCTAAGTAAGCTGCGCCGAGGTATTGCACTGTGGTATAGGCAGTCTCTGAAGCTTTTAGGAGTGCCGACAAGCCAACAACGGCAAAGAGTGTATGGATCACCCCACCTAGCGCAAAACCTAATGCGCTTTGCATGCCAGCTACGCGGCCATTAGTAAAGGTCTGCGCCATTAAAAATGCATTAGATGGACCTGGTGCCACGGCAATCACCGTGCTAGCAATTAAAAATGAGAATAAGTATTCAAGGTTTAACATTTTTCTTTTCGTTATTGGTTTTTATATCGTTTTTGTGAATAGCCAACATGCATGAAATTGGTATTATTGTGGTTATTTTATACTTTGAAATTCTAACATTATTATGCAGAGCAACAATATTAGTGGTCTTTTCACTGTGATTAAATCACCTTATTTGTATTGTGTCTGTTTTCTCTGAGTTGAGCAATTTTTAAAGTTGCTATTGTGTATGGTAGTTAGCCCTGATTTTTACTATAAAAAAGCCAGCTTACGCTGGCTTTGTTCGATAAAACCGCTATGTCTAGCATAGCGATTTATATTCTCTTACTCTTCGTCTTCAACAAGCGTCATCAGTGAAGTGTTACCACCAGAAGCTGTGGTATCGATACTGATGGTTTTCTCAGTCACTAGACGATTGATAAGCGTATCGTAGTACTCTGCACTGATCACCGGCAGGATAGCACCTTTACGCTCTGCAAGTTGCTGTGAGAAGTAACCAAGGCGTGAAGAGCGCGCAGCCACAACAGCACCTGCAAGGTGAGGGTGTGCCAAAATCGCTTGTAGCTGGTTTTGCTTCGCTACTTGGAATACGCCTTCGGCAACGCCAGTTGAGATGAACTTATCTCTAAATGCCAATGCTTCTTCGTAGAATAAGTCAGAGGCTACTGTGATCACTGTGTTACCGGCAGCAAGTGCTGTGATAATTGAAATCGCCCAGAAGTTGAACGACGTACTCTTATCGGCATATACCACTACACAACCACGCGCTTCTAAGTGCAGCGTGTTCGATTCACCAGTTGGTCCTGGTAGCGTTGTGTAAGTACGCATACGCTTTTCTAAGCGGTTTAGCTGAGCACGCGCATCAGAAAGCGTTAATGACAAATCATCCGCCAGCTCATCAATGATGTCTACTGTTGCCACTTTAGCAAGTAGCTGACGCACTGCCGAAACACGGTCATTAAGCGCAGTACGACGCCAGATCTTCTCATCACGCTTAGAGTTTTGCATCAGTTTTTCAACTTGCTCAACGGCACCTGGGAAGTGGTGGATCTCTAGCTCATCAGGCGTCAGATCTGTCATTTGTACGTTGTCTGGTGACGCTTTTTCTTTCACAAGGCGAACTAAGTAGTTTGGACCACCTGCTTTTGGACCTGTACCAGATAGGCCACGACCACCAAATGGTTGCACACCAACGATTGCACCAATCATGTTACGGTTCACGTATACGTTACCCGCGCGAGACATCTTAGCTAGGTATTCGCAGCGCTCTTCAATACGTGAATGAACGCCCATTGTTAGACCGTAGCCTGTACCATTGATTTGATCGATCACATTATCAAGTTGATCTGCTTTGAAGCGTACAACGTGGACTACCGGACCGAATACTTCACGCTTAAGCACGGATAGATCAGAAATCTCATATAGACGAGGCGCGAAGAAGTAAGCGCCGTTCTCGCTGTTATCAGGGATCTTAGCTTCGAATAGGAGCTTACCGTTCGACTTCATGTAATCAACGTGCTTAGTCAAAGTAGTCAGCGCTTTTTCGTCGATTACTGGGCCTACGTCTGTAGATAGTAGCGATGGGTCGCCGATATGTAGCTCTTTAAGTGCACCTTGGATCATTTCAATGATACCGTCAGCAACATCTTCCTGTAAGAACAACACTCGAAGTGCTGAACAGCGTTGACCGGCACTTTGGAAACCTGAAGAAATAACATCGTCAACCACTTGTTCTGGTAAAGCTGTTGAGTCAACGATCATACAGTTTTGACCACCGGTTTCTGCGATCAGAGGAACCTGAATATCGTTACGCTCAGCAAGAATTTGTGAGATAAGCGTACCTGTCTCTGTTGAACCTGTGAACATAACCGCTTGGATACGCTCGTCAGGCACGATGTGTTTACCCACTTCGCTACCACGTGCGATAACCGGTTGTACTACGTGCTCAGGTAAGCCAACGGTGTGCATTAGTTCGATACAACGCAGTGCAATCATACTGGTTTGTTCAGCTGGCTTTGCAATAACGGTATTACCCGTCACGATAGCAGCTGCTACCTGACCTAAGAAGATCGCAAGCGGGAAGTTCCACGGGCTGATACATAAAATCACGCCACGAGCTTCAAAACGCTCATCTTTAGAAAGCTCTTCTGCACGCGCTGCATAGTAGCGACAGAAGTCAACGGCTTCACGTACTTCATCGATGCTGTCTTGGGTTACTTTACCTGCTTCTTTAATACAGATAGCAACAAGTTCGTCATGGTGACGCTCAAGGATGTCAGCAGTACGGCGTAGTAAGTTTGCACGTTCTTCAACAGAGGTTTGAGACCAACTTTCAAAAGCTGCATCAGCATTGGCAAGCACGCTTTGCATGTGTGCTTCATCGTGTAAAGGCACAGATCCAATCACTTGTTTGTGGTTCGCAGGGTTACGAACAGCAAGGTGACCTTCTGGTACTTGGCTTTCATCGATTAGGTGTTCGTTAAACCAGTTGTCTAGGTTTTCTTTAAACGGTGTTAAATCGTTGATGTCAGTTAGGTCTTTACCTTTTGAGTTTGGACGCTCATCGCCATAAAGCTCGATAGGTAGTTTTATCTGCGTATTGTAACGGTTACGTAGGCCTTGCAGTGTTTCTACAGGGTCAGGAAGTAGTGACTCAACAGGCTTAGTGG
This sequence comes from Pseudoalteromonas sp. Of11M-6, assembly GCF_022347905.1. Classification (NCBI taxonomy): domain Bacteria; kingdom Pseudomonadati; phylum Pseudomonadota; class Gammaproteobacteria; order Alteromonadales; family Pseudoalteromonadaceae; genus Pseudoalteromonas; species Pseudoalteromonas sp. Of11M-6. The sequence continues at coordinate 5,264 of NZ_JAKRFW010000069.1, forward strand.
TATCAACAATCGCGTTTACGAATGATGAGTTTGCACCATTTTCAAGTAGACGGCGTACCAGATAAGCAAGTAGGTCTTCGTGCTGACCAACTGGCGCATACACACGACACTGAATACCCTCGTTTTCAACGATTTGGTCGTAAAGTGATTCACCCATTCCGTGTAAACGTTGGAATTCGAACCCTTTGTTGTCGCCTTTGGCAACTTCTAGGATAGTTGCTGCGGTGTAAGCATTATGCGTTGCAAACTGTGGGAAAAGTGCATCACGTGCTTCTAGTAGCTTAATAGCACACGCTTTATAAGAAACGTCAGTCGTTGCTTTACGGGTGAACACAGGGAAGTGCTCAAGACCATCTTGTTGAGTGGTTTTGATTTCTGTATCCCAGTAAGCACCTTTAACTAGACGCACCATCAGTTTACGGCCTACGCGACGAGCAAGTTCAGCCACCCATTCAACAACGAAAATGGCACGCTTTTGATATGCTTGCACTGCAAGACCAAAACCATTCCAGTCGCCAAGCGCGTCGTCTGAGAATACCGCTTCGATGACATCTAGTGAGATATCTAAACGATCCGCTTCTTCCGCATCAACCGTGAAACCGATATCGTATTCTTTCGCAGCAATTGCAAGTTCTTTTAGCTTAGGTACAAGCTCGTCCATCACGCGGTCGCGATGTGTGAATTCATAGCGTGGGTGAATAGCTGAAAGCTTTACAGATATACCAGGGCTCTTTATTGGGCCACGGCCTTTCGCTGCTTTACCAATTGCGTGAATGGCGTTCATATAGCTTTGGAAGTAACGCTCTGCATCTTTCATCGTACGTGCGCCTTCACCTAGCATGTCGTACGAATATACATAACCTTTTTGTTCTTTATCAGCGGCACGATCGATAGCATCTTGAATGGTTTCACCCATTACAAACTGCTTACCCATGATCTTCATTGCATAGTTAACGGATTTACGGATAACTGGCTCACCAAGACGACCAATTGTGCGCTTTAGCACGCCAAATTGTTCTTCTTTATTCTTGTCTGAATAATTAACCATTTTACCAGTAACGAGTAGACCCCAGCTTGAAGCGTTAACAAATAACGAGTCGCTGCTGCCTAAGTGTGAACTCCAGTCGCCTTGTGCGAGCTTGTCACGGATTAGGCTTTCTTGCGTTGCTTTGTCTGGTACACGAAGTAGCGCTTCGGCCAAACACATCAGTACCACGCCTTCTTCGGTAGAAAGAGAGAATTCATTTAAAAGCGCGTCGACACCGTTTTGACCATCTTGATCTCTACGAATGTTCAATACCATTTGACGTGCACGTTCCCATGCTCGGCTTCGAGCTGTAACGCCTACCTCAGCTAAAGGTAAAATATGATCAATTACTGCGTTCTCATCGATGCGGTAAAAATCACGGATCTTTTGTCGGATAGGACAGTTAGTTGTCAAATCGCCGTTATAAAGCATAAGCAACCCTCAAAAATTGGAGTCAAAAATACATGTAATTCGCGCCTGCCTATGGAATCACACACCTTAATGTGTAGATTACAAAACTACATCTGAACTGATGCCAAACTATGCAACCAAAGGTTGAAAGTGTAGTTTAATTTGTATAGGAAGCCTCAATTACGACAAAATGATGCAGTCACATTGCTAACCATAACACACCCATTTGGGGGTTCAAATTTTAGCCAGAATGCATAATCTAAATGTTCGAACAAAGTTGCGTTAAAGGCTGAAACAAGCCGCTTTGTTCTTTATCGTTAATTTCGCGGGCATTCTATCGAAAAGACAGCAGAATATGCTGTTTTATTTTCAACGAATACGGTAAATTTGCGGGTAATCTCAAACCCTCACAAAATTTTATGCTGATATGACGACTTCCATTAAAACTCGGGTATTAGATCGCATCGACTTAGCAATCTTAGACGCGCTTCAGCGCAATGCTCGGATCTCTAATGTAAACTTGGCGAAAGAGGTAAACTTGAGTCCGAGTCCTTGCCTCGATCGAGTAAAAAAACTCGAGTCCGAGGGGTATATCGAAGGATATACGGCAAGATTAAATGCCGCGAAACTTGGCCAGCATTTGGTTGCGCATGTGGAGATCACCTTGAAAAGCTCGACCGAAGTGGTATTTGAGGTGTTTAAACAGCACATTGTAAAAATCCCCAACGTCGTTTCTTGTGATATGGTAGCTGGTGGCTTTGATTATTTAGTTAAGATCCGAGTCCAAGATATGCGTCAATATCGAGAGGTATTAGGTCAAATCGTTGAAATACCTGGAGTTGGCACAAATCATACCTATATGGTGATAGAACACGTCAAAGAAGACATGGGTGTAGAAGTGCTGAACTATCAGTAACTGTTGACCCAGTTTAAGGAATAATAGATGCAAAAAGTGGTACTTATCACCGGTGCGAGCCGTGGGATTGGTGCGGCAACGGCTCAACTGCTGGGACAACAAGGATTTACTGTTGTTATAAATTACAAGCAGAACGCGCAAGCCGCAGAAACGGTTGCAGATACCATCCTAAGTAATAATGGTAAAGCGCATTTGTTACAAGCAGATGTCACAGACGAAAAATCTGTAGAGGCAATGTTTGACAAGATAAAGACCGATATTGGCATGGTAACGCATTTGGTCAACAACGCTGGCGTGCTGAACGTGCAGACTCGAGTTGAACACATGACCGCAGCGCGCATCAACAATATGCTTACTAATAATGTTACGCCGTATTTTATTTGTGCTCGCGAAGCAATTAAACATATGCGTTTGAGTGCCAATCCAGCACAGTGCGCAATGGTGAATGTATCGTCGGCAGCTTCTTATTTAGGTGGGGCTAATGAGTATGTTGACTATGCGGCTGCAAAAGGTGCAATAGACAGCTTCACTAAAGGTTTATCTCTGGAATTAGCCGCTGAACAGATCCGCGTGAACTGCGTGAGACCGGGCTGTATTTATACCGATATTCACGGCGACGGTGGCGAACCAAACCGAGTTGATCGTCTAGCCGATTTTTTACCGCTGAAGCGAGGTGGAACCGCGATTGAGGTTGCCAATGCCATCGCTTGGCTTTTAAGTGACGAAGCAAGCTTTGTTACAGGAACTTTTATTGATTTAGCTGGAGGGAAATAGCAATTTATGAAAAATAAAATTGTTTATGTCTCAGGAACATTTGATTTATTTCACAGTAATCATTTAAAAATGATTAGTTATGGCCGAGGTTTAGGAGACACGTTGATCGTTGGTGTAAGTACCGATGAACTTGTTTGTTCTTATAAAAAGCCACCGGCAGTGCCATTTGAAGAGCGTTTGGCGATTATCGAAGGGTTAAGAGACCCAGATCTTGCTATTCCACAACGTACTTTAGATCATCGTGAAACGGTGAAAAATCTAAATATTGATGTGTTCGTGATTGGCGATGATTGGAAGGGAAAATATGATTATCTGAAAGAGCTTGGGGTTCAGGTATTTTACTTTCCTTATGGTGCTGGCGTTAGCTCTAGTAACTTAAAGCAAAAAATCTACGATCAGTATAAAAAGCTGATTGAGCAAAGCGACAATCATCCAATCCCAGAGCCACGGAAATGAAAGTGTTAATAACGGGCGGACAGGGTGGTCTTGCCGCTTATTTAAGCGATGAACTGAAGCGCTTAGGATATGAAGTGGAAGCACCATCGCGCGCGCAGCTTGATGTTTCTAAACCAGCTGAAGTTGAGCGTTTTTTTGACGACAAATCTTATGACTGTGTAATCAATGCGGCAGGAACGCTTTACTCAAGTTTAGTTGCAGACTCTGACCCAAGTCTTTGGATCCGTGACATCGAAGTAAACCTAATCGGCACTTATTTAATTTCTCGTGCTGCAATTAAAGCAAACAAAGCGGTGCATTTGATCAATGTGGCGTCGACGGCGGCATTTAACAGTTACAAAGATTGGACGTCTTATTGTGCGGCGAAAGCGGGCGTGGTGACTCTATCTAAAGGTCTTCACAAGGACGGCTACAAAATAGCGGTACTGTGCCCCGGGGCAATAGATACTAAACTGCGCGATGGTCTTACTATCAATAATCCCAATGTGATGAGCATACCACAAGGCGCCGCGCCAATCTTAGAGGCTGTAACTACACCACAGCACATCGGTAAGCTGTTTTTTTATCGCCTGAACGAAAGTCGTAGCGAGTCGCTTGATTAGACTGTTTTGCTAATATTCATTGGCATAATGCACTAGAGCTACGTTCTCAATACGATTGCGCAAGGTCGGTGCAAGCAGTTTGTAATAGTATGTGGTGGCATGGAAGTCACCGCGCTCATCACTGACAAAATGAGGGATTTGCCCAGCAACTTTAAAGCCCAAGCTCTGATATAAGATTTCTGCGTCCGAATCCGATTGTGTGTCAAGGACGAGTAACGATATCTGCTGCCGTGTAGATTCTTGCTCTATGGCTTGCATCAGCTTTGTTGCTACGCCTTTTCGTCGGCTATTCGGATGAACTAATAGCTTTTCAACTTCAGCCCGGTGCTGAGCATTATCTTTTGTTGCCGGCGAAAGTTGCACACAACCTGCCATTACGCCATTAAGTTCAGCGATAATAAGCGTCTTTTGCGACTTGATCACAGCATCGAATACCTGCCACCAGTAGTTTTGTATTGCTCTGCTAGAGGAAGAGGGCAAAAAGCCGATAGAGGCGCCAAGATTAATACAGGCTTGCGTCAGCGCACTGAGCTGTTTTACCCAAAGCTGACAATCTAAGCGATTGTATTTCAAGCTAGGCGCCTGAATAATGCGAAGCTGCATAGCGGTATTAGACAAACTGTTCATGCAGTTCCTTATTTATCCGAGCCAGACTTTGCTCAAGCCTTGCCTTTTCATGCATTAACTTCTGCCATCGAGTTTGCTGCTTCTCTTGGGAGCGTCGCAGTGCTTCGTAAAGTGCTCGCTGCGGCACATGATAGGCTTTTGCGGCTTGTGATGGGGTGAGCATATCGTTCATTACTGCGTGTACTGCAGTGTCTAGTTTGCCAAGTGTCATTGCGCTTCCTCCTTACCATCTACAGGGGTTGTTGCTGTATCGTGCACAGGCCAGATACTCACATCCAAATGCCAAAGTAAGTACATCGTTTGATATAAAGTGTACATAATTACGCTCCTTTCATCCGTCGTGTCGTTTAATAAGGAAAAACTGTGCCAGAAATTAAAACTATTTAATATCAATAGGATGCGGTTTGTGTTGGTCTGCAAATACGTTCATATTGCACTGCTTTAGTGAGGTGAGTGCAGCATTTGCACCGAATTGAACAGAATTAGTGCGAGAGTGCTTAAAAGTTAATTTGGATCAAATTAAAGTGAATAAAGTAAATAAAATGTTTATTTTTAATATTTGGATAGTAGGCTTTGTGCGACTTTATTGAAGGAGCATTTTTTCATGTCTGAATTATCCAGAACGCAAGATATTACAGACCCTGAGGGGTTACAGTTCCAAATTCAAATCGACGACATTGCGGTTAACGCATGCGACGGTGAAACCGTGTTGTCTGTTTTGCTTGCGGCGAACTACAAGCAAATTATGGAAAGCGATCGAGAAGCCGTATCTGGTGCTTATTGTGGTATGGGCGTTTGTCATTGTTGTCAGGTAACGATAAACAAGCAACATAAACAAAAGGCTTGCCAAACCTTAGTACAACCCAACATGCAGGTTGAAACTAAACAAAATCGTTTCAAGCAGGTTGGAGTATAGTGTGATGTCTAATTGTCAAAAAGAAAAAATCGTTATTGTTGGTGCAGGGCCTGCTGGCGTTAGCTGTGCAGCTGAGCTGGCTAAATATGGCATTACTAGCACCTTAGTGGATGAAGCACCAAAAATTGGTGGGGTGATCTATCGCGGGCCACTTCGACAAGCAAGTAAGCTTCCTCATTTAGATGAAAATCTTAAACGTGCGATGGCTGCACTAAAGGTACGCTACGAACATCATAAACAAGATATAACACTACAACTACAAACCAAAGTGCTTGGGCCCGAGGGCGAAAGCGGTTTGCTGTTGCAAACACAAAATCAGTTAACACAAATAGATTACACCAAGTTGGTTCTGGCAACTGGTTGTCATGAGCGCAGTGTGCCATTTGAAGGATGGCAGTTACCTGGTGTGATGTTAATGGGCGGGATGCAACTTCAGCTTAAAAGTGGGTTAGTTCGACCAGGGAAAAAAGTGGCTTTAGTCGGAACTGGACCATTATTGCCACTGGTTGCTTGCCAGTTACATAAATCCGGTGCACAAGTGGTTGGCGTATATGAAGCGAGTCGCTTTAGTGAACTGGCGAAAGAGACCGTGGCGCTGCTCAATAAACCTAAGCTTACGCTTTCGGGATTGAGTATGTTGGCGTATCTCAAAAAGCATAATATTCCGTTCAAGTATGGTTATGGCATTGTGAAAGCAGAAGGCCAAGAAAAACTCTCCAGTGTTACCGTAGCGCCTTACGATGAGCACTGGCATGCGGACTTGTCAAAAGCACAGCATTTAGCCGTGGATAGTCTAGGGGTCGGCTATGGTTTTGTTGCCCGCACCCAGCTTGCCATGCTACTTGGGGTTTCTCATCAGTACACCACCACGAATGGTTATGTGCCTTTATTAGATGACAATTTACGCAGTAGCTTAAATTCAATTTTTGTCTGTGGTGATACCAATGGTTTGCTAGGCGCAGAAGCGGCTATCATTGAAGGGAAAATGGCCGCAACCATGCTTGCCTATGAACAAGCCTGTTTAAGCGAATCGACCTTCCACACGCGGATGCGCAAGCTCAAAACTAAGCGTAAGCAAGCACAGAAGTTTAGAGCAGGATTTGACCGCTTCTCGGCGCGCCGAGAGGGGCTGCTTGCGTTAACCCAGGCAGATACCGTGGTGTGTCGCTGCGAACAAGTAAAGCGCCAGCAACTCGATTTAGCATTGCAACAAGGTGCAAAAGATTTATCTAGCGTAAAAATGAGAACCCGTATTGGCATGGGAGACTGCCAAGGAAAAATGTGTTCTAGCTATGCGTTAGATCGACTGCATGCGGCAGGGCACTTAGATACGCTGGGCGTGATAAGGCCAAGATTCCCACTTGACCCAATTCCGTTTACTTTACTGGAGAAAAACCATGAAGCAGTATGATGTCATTATCGCAGGTGGCGGTGTAATTGGTGCGGCTTGTGCCTATTTTTTAAGTCGCGATACCAACCTAAAAATCGCGTTAGTAGATTTAAAAAAGCCGGGTAACGCGTCTCGTGCATCTGCGGGTGGATTATGGGCAATTGGTGAGTCGGTCGGACTTGGCTGTGGTGTGATCTTCTTCAAAACCTTGTCGAAGCTCCAAAGTGAAGGAGATACCGAAGCTGCGGAAACATTACGGCCGCATCAATTACCAGAATGCTTTTTTGAACTTGCGCTCAAGTCAAACGAGTTATATCCAGCACTGCATGAAGAAATGCTGGTCAGGCACGATGTCGACTTTAAGTTTGAACGTACCGGTCTTAAATTCATTATGTACAATCGCGATGATGAAATATATGCAGATAGCATAGTGTCAGGGATCCCTAATTTGTCTTCGCAGATCCGATGGTTAGACCAACAGCAATTACGTGCAGAGGAGCCTTACATCACTCCTGATGCGATTGGTGCAATAGATTTTATTTGCGACCATCAGGTAAACCCATACAGGTTAGTTGATGCGTATACCGAAGGAGCACGTCAAAATGGTGTTGAGTTATTTTTGAATACCGAAGTGCTAGAGGTACTGCGTGAAGGCAATAAGGTGCTAGGCGTGAGGACGCAAGATCAAAGCCTGCATTGTGAGACCTTAATTAATGCCGCTGGTGCCTGGGCGGATGACATTTACCATCAGGCGACAGGTAAACATATGCCAGTATATCCTGTTAAGGGTCAAATAGTGCTGTCTGAGCGTATGCCGAAAGTATTAAATGGTTGTATCAGTACCAGTGATTGCTACATTGCACAAAAAGACAACGGCGAGATTTTAATTGGCTCATCAACGGAGGAGAAAGGCTTCGATACCACCAACAGTCTAGATAAAATCACCGAGTTGTCACAAGGTGCTATGAAATGTTTGCCAGTGCTAAAAGAGTCGAGTATTAAACGTTGTTGGGCAGGACTTAGACCTGGTACACCGGATGAGCTGCCAATTTTGGGCCCCGTTGATGGCGTGGAAGGTTACATTAATGCGTGTGGGCACTTTAGGACAGGGATTTTAATGTCGGCCATTACTGGCACGCTTATTACTGAACTCATGACAGGCAAACCTACCTCTGTTGATTTAGCTCCGTTTCGCGTTGAAAGGTTCGAATAAGCATTTGATTCTGTTGTCTTAGTGGGATTAATCTAGTTGCTGATGAATATTCCATTAAGGCAAGATAGACGGTGCAATTACGCAAGCCTAAAAAACTAAACCGAGGTGATACCCTTGCGATTGTATCACCTAGCTGGGGTGGCCCAGGTACATTTCCTCACATCTTTGAGCAAGGGTTAGTAAACCTGCGTTCGCTTGGTTTTAATATTGTTGAAATGATGTGCTAAGCTCAAACTGTCACCTAAGTTAACTCGAACTTGTTAAATTAACATATATATGTATCGTTAGAATATCTAATTGACAGTCTGAGTTGTTTTTTAAGTTAGTCTGAACTTTACAAGGTGATAAATATAAATAGTGAAGTATTCCACTATTTATATTTGTCTCGGTGTTTGCACAAGAATGCTAGTAAAACCCCAGTAATAAATCCTGATATATGTGCAGTATTGCTAATAGAATGTGATAGTAGTGCGCTTAAAGCGGTGCTCATAAATAAAAAGTTAACTATTGATATGTGCAGGTTTCCATTTTTTATATTTTTGTTTTTATATGAGTTAATAGTGGTGTAACCAAGTAATGCATATATTCCTGCAGAAATTCCGCCATATGCGTCAGCAGAGGTGAGACCAAAAAAATACAAAAAATATGCAGATATAGCTCCAGTGATACAACCTGAAATAAAAACAAATAACCCTGTTCTTCTCACTAATGCTATAAATAATGGACCTGATAACAATGCGAAAGCAAGATTACTAAACCAGTGGGTTAATCCAGAGTGAAAGAATGATGCTGTGATAATTCGCCACCACTCACCTGCCATAATTAACTTATAAATCCCACCATATCGATACGCTGCTTCTTCAAACCCACCTGCTAAGTAGTTTATAAATACTTGAATTAATCCTATGGCTAAGCATATAAAAAACCATTTTGCAGCATGTTTTTTATACCTGTTTGATAGGTTAGAGATAAACACATTTCTATCAGTTAGGCTCTGCAGATTATTTGAAATTGTGATGTAGTCAATTGTTAAGTATAGCGTTACTATTAGTCCTGATAAGGTAAGGTTTAGTAGTTTTTCATTTTTTGTATATGTGAATAAAAGTAATGAGACTAATGTGGCGAATATTGAGTATATGATGATGAACTGAGATTTTTTCTTGTTAAATTTAAATGCGCTTTTCTTAAAGCCATCAACAAGCATAACCGGTTTAAAATCTTGACTGTATGGTAAAGCTATAAAAAGTGGTGAGAGTATATGCCATTTAGAAATAGCTCTGTTTACGTTTGACTCACCTGAAAATATCTTACCACTTCCAACTTTAGCTCTAACTTCCTCTATAGATGCAGTCTTTTCCATCTTACCTCGCTTTATTAAGTGATAAGTTGCAACAAGGCTTAACATGTAGCCTTGTTGCTTATCCTAACTAAAAAATTAAGAAACGAAATACAAGGCTGCTGCAATTGGTATAGCAAATCCAAGTGTAGCAGGGTTACTTATTTTTAATCATTATTGTCATGCTTATCTCTTGCTAATGAAAGGCAAGGCCACATCTGTTTATTTAGTTCCGTTTCGAGATGAAAGCTTGAGTGAGTATTTGATTTTGTAGTCTTAATTGGATATATCTAGTCGCTAATGAATATTCCATTAAGGCAGGATAAACGGTGCAATTGCGCAAGCCTAAAAAACTAAACCGAGGTGATACCCTTGCGATTGTATCACCTAGCTGGGGGTGGCCCAGGTATATTTCCCCACATCTTTGATCAAGGGCTGGCAAACTTGCGTTCGCTTGGTTTTAATATTGTCGAAATGCCGTCGGCTCGAACGGCCGCAGACGTACTCTTTTCACAGCCGCAATTACGTGCAAAAGATATTAATGATGCCTTTGCCGATCCGAATATAGCCGGGATAATTTCTTCTATTGGTGGTTCAGATTCCGCGCGGATCCTACCTTATTTAGATAAATCCGTTATCTTGAATAACCCTAAGTTTATGATGGGCTATTCTGATTTTTCCACGCTGACCACACTGCTGAACCAATGGGGATTAGTCACTTTTAACGGCCCATCAGTCATGGCCGGTTTCTCCCAGTACCACAATGCTAGTGCTGAATATCAAGCCTATTTAGTGCAGGCGCTGCTAGGTGAAGTCCATTATCCAATATTCAAGGCTTATTCTCATGGCTATCCGGAGTGGGCAATACCAGAAAACGTCGGTAAGCTGCATCCCGCAATTGCAGCAAATGGTCCAAAAGTACTGCAAGGTACTGGGCAAGTGGAAGGGCGGCTATTTGGCGGCTGTTTTGAAGTGATGGAGATGCTAAAAGGCACAGAATACTGGCCATCGCCGTCATTTTGGCAAGACAAATTGCTATTTTTAGAAACCTCTGAGGATAAACCTAGTCAAGATTATATTCGCTTTTGGTTACGTAACTATGGGGTGATGGGGGTGTTTGAAAAAATATCCGGTTTAATGATTGGCCGTGCACGGGATTACAGCGAGCGCGAGATGGCTGCGCTTGATGAGGTGATTTTATCGGTTGTACGTGATGAGTTTGGCTGTGACAGTTTACCCGTAATAACTCGGCTTGATTTCGGCCATACCGATCCGCAGTGGATTTTGCCGTTAGGAATACAGCACCGCTTGGATCTGGACAACTTCAGTCTAGATGCGATAGAGCCGGTATTTGATTTGTTGTAAACAAAGACAAAACAAGTGACCCCCATCACTATTAATATCCAAGCCGAGGAAGTGAAGTAACATTTAAGGTAAACACCCTCCCTAATTTCCTCTTTGTAACAGCAGCGACAAGGTTCAAATTGTTGACCCCAATGGCTTGGCGAAGTGTTTAGGCGGAAACCCACCTAAACTTACACTGAATATGTATTGATTGTATGAATGTTATGTGGTTATATACCGTCTTTTTTTAAGGGACATATCATGGGTCAATTACGCTCATTTTGTTACTTGGTTCTGCTATTCCTGTTAACAGCGTGTGGCGGCGGAAGTGATGCTGGCAACAGTGATAGCAGCAAAGGTAACAGCCAAGTACCACAAACAGCGATCTCATTCGCTGAAACTTCAATCCAAATATTGGTAGACGAGATTCCATCCGTTAATAAGATATCAGGAAGCTCAGGTACGGGAGCAATAACGTTTTCATCGTCAGACTCATCAATAGTAGAAGTTGTGAACCCTCAAACAGGGCAAATAAAAGGTGTTGGAGCAGGAAGTGCAACCATTACTGTATCCAAAAGTGCTGATGCTCAGTACCAGTCAGCATCTGCAAGTTATTCAGTTGAAGTTAACAAACGTGAGCAAGAGCCACTACTTTTTGATGCAGGTCACGTCGCAAAGTTTGTGAGCGATTCAAACTTTACAAACCCACTCAATGGTGGAAGCGGTGATGGCGCTTTTGTTTTTACATCGAGTAATACAGGTGTTGCAACGGTCAATAGTACCAGTGGGGAAATCCAGATCATCGGTGCAGGCCAAGTAGAAATTTCAGTCACTAAGCATGCAGACCTAAAATTTAAACCTGCATCTGCGAGCTTCGCATTATCTATAAAAAAGCGGGAACAAACACCACTTAAATTTAACTATGAGACCGTCAATGTATTTGTTGATGATTCTCCGGCAATCAATATGTTAATTGGTGGAAGTGGTACAGGCTCAATTAGCTATAGCTCGAGTAATCCAGACGTTGCGACTATTAACCTTACATCCGGAGAAGTAACTTTTGTAGGTAAAGGAACAACAACCATAAAAGCCACCAAATCTGCAGATGGAATATATAATTCAGCAGAAGCATCTTATTCACTGACGCTCAATAAAAGAAATCAAGACGACATTGTTTTTGAACAAGACTCTCTATACATCTATCTAGATGAAACTAAAACCAACCGTTATACAGGAGGCAGCGGAGAAGGGAAGGTTACCTATTCGACATCCAATGCTGAAGTTGTGCTCACCCATACTTTCACGGGCTTACTGACACCCGTGAAAGCAGGCTCAGCTACCATTACCCTGACTAAATCAGGTGATACTTTGTATGAACCTCAAACGGCTCAGTTTACAGTTAATGTAACAAAAAAAGAGCAGGAGCCTCTATCATTCCAATCTAGCTCTTTAGATTTATTAATTGATACACCGATACAGAGCAATCCTTTATCAGGAGGTACAGGCTCAGGTACTATAACTTATCACTCCAGTGACACCTCAGTGGTAGATGTCAATTCAAAAACAGGAAAATTAACATTACTCAAAGACGGTGTTGCAACGATATCCGCAACAAAAGCTTCAGATGCTTTGTACAATGAATCAACGGCTTCCTATGATGTTGATATCAGTTATATATTAGATGAACTCAGTATTGCCATCAGCTTAACAAATGCTGAGCTAACATGGAGTAAACAAAGTCAGCAACTAGAGGTATACAGAAGTACAGATGCGAACTGTGATATAACCAATTACACTGCATGTGATAATTCGCAGATGAATATTATATCCGCACAAGATGCACTGCCTCTTCAAGATGGCTTTATAAATATTCAGCGTTCTAAAGACACACTAGAACACCAAAGTGCCTATATTAAAATTGCCCACGAAGACTATATTTCTAATACCATCCATGTGACACCTTCCTTACCCCCTTTTAAACTTGGGAATGGAGCTCAAATGGTGTCCTTTAAAGGTAAGTTGTGGTTGATGGGAGGTGAATACTACAAAGGTGATGATACCATTTGGCAAACTGGCATTTGGTCTTCTACAGATGGAATAAACTGGCAGCTCGAGGTTGAAAAGGCGCCATTCCAGGGGCGTGCACATTTTGAATTAATTGAATTCAATGAGCAGCTCTATTTAATAGGTGGTGAAAGAGGAGTAGGAACAAATGGAGCAAAGGTATTTGAGTCAGATGTGTGGCGCTCTGATGATGGAGTCAATTGGACATTAATTCAACCTACTCCAGGAGTCTATATAGGGAAAGTAGCATCAGCAATCGTCTTTCAAGGTAAGCTATGGTTATATGGAGACTCTTACAGTAGTGAAAATAGCACTATATATTCAACCGAAGACGGACTCAACTGGACTATGCAAAACAGTTCTGCAGCATACACGCCTAGATCTAAGCCTACATTATTTGTCCACAATGACCACTTATGGATGTACGGTGGCCAGGTATTGGAAAGTAACAAAGCAAGGGCAGTTAACGAAATTTGGTCTTCAGAAGATGGGGTTAATTGGCGTTTAAGAAATGCAGCCCCCAATATTCCAAATGAATATGCTAAAGCCAGTAAAGTCTTCAATTTTAACGGCAAACTTTGGATGATTAGCGGACAAGCTTATAACGCAAACGACAGCGCCGTAAACGGCAGCGCCGCCTATTCATCTGATAACGGAATAGACTGGACGATTGAAGCAAGTCCAATTATATCTAGGTTTAATACCTATTTAACAGGTGCTAAGTTTGCTGATAAGCTGTGGATATATAGTGGTTGGCAAGATGAGTATATCTGGCACTCCAAAGACGGAAAAGATTGGAGGACCTATGTCGAGCTACCACAACTAGAATGGAGCCCAAGGCAAAAATAACCCTAAGGTGACAATAGCAATTTAACGTGGACACCCACCTCACCTTCAACTTACCCACCTCAACTTGCATGTTGGGGTGGTTTTCCTAAGCTTGAAGTTCTTCAAAATCAAGTTTTGAAGGCAATTTATAAAAGATAGGCACTCATGCGCATCTATTTTCTAAAACTGGACTATCGCGCACGATAATGCACAATTTAACGTGGACACCCAGCTCACCTTCATTGAGAGAAAAACTAGAACTCGCAGTCAAAACTAACCCCCTTAACCACACCAGAAGAGCATAACTTCTCGGCGGGTGAACCGCCTCCCACAAAACTATTTAGACTGTGAGGTAGGAGGCTGCGCTGATAGTCTTTGCAATGCTTGCAAGCAGCTTAATCATAAAAATTGTAGAAGATCTCACAAGCAACTTATTCCCCCTTCATCACACCCGAAAAGCATATGTCCACTTCCCCTTTAATGGCACACCTCTAAACTGGAGTTTTCCAACTTAGTGCGGTAAATCGCCGGAGGCAAGTTACCAAGGCTCTCATGTGTTC
>NZ_JAKRFW010000070.1:0-26261 GCF_022347905.1 Pseudoalteromonas sp. Of11M-6
GGGGTGTTTAGGTGGATCGTATTTGAAAATAACAACAAGTGACTTTATACGCCAAAAAGTAAGTAGTACTACATTAGGAAAGTTCTGATTGCATTCTGATAAACCAGGATTGGCTGGCCAGCTGATTTTTGATTGCAAAAACGTCGACCGGCACGCCATCGAGTAAATCAATTTGATTGCACTTATTAATCTTGATATTTATTTATGTAATGTGGAATACATAAGCGTATTTCACTAAGAAAGACCTGATCATCCAGCTTATTTAAAAATCTAATTGTTCTAGCCGTGTATGGTTGGATCTCTCTAATAGACTCTTTACCACTAATCATTTTTTTAAATGTTGAGTAACCTACCCCAAGAAATAAGTGAAAAAACTTATCTGGTAACGCTTCTCCGTTAGGTAACCTAATACCTGCTAGAGCTATCTGCGCTTGCCAACGTTCTATTTGCTGTTTAAATTCTTCGTTCGTTATTTTATCCATGTTATATTCCAGTTGCTTACCTTTTTTAGTCTCGTTAGGTATAGCACTGCATAACAGGGGGTCGTAGCCCTGTTATGCACCTATTTGCTAATTTGGTTTATTCAGCTCTTTATCTACAATTTTGTAGAATGTCCTACAATCCCACCAATTTGAACCTTCAGCTAAATGCTGGATTGATAAATCATCAATCTGGCCAATGGGAGTAACAGCTCTCCAGTTCGTTAGATGTTCATCATCTTTTTGATATGCAGCTTTTAAGCGCTTCAATTCCTTTCTGGCGTTTTCTTTGGCCGTCATGCCATTACCTTCAGTCCAAACACTGTGGATGAATTGAGTAAACTGCCCGTCTGATTGTTTAACGCTTTGTGTGATCACTGATACGTTTGATTTCATAGTAGCCTCGTTATTTTATTAGCTGGATGTCGTAGAGAGCTGTTGATTTAAGTTATCTAATTGAAGGGCTACATTGTAGCCTTTTAATTATTGTAGGGCTACATTGTAGCCCTTCAAGTTTTTTCTCTCTTTTGGTGGAAATTTATTTTTTGTTAAGGAAATGTTTGTTATTTGCCTTTTGTTCGATATACTGAATAAAAAGGAGGCTGTTTTATGTCTATTCCAAACGTGGATAAATTGAATTTGTACTTTTACTACTTTTGTAAAGTAGTTGAGTTTCGAAAAAAACTTTCCAAGAAAGTTAAGTGTGGCGATGTATCAAATTTTTATGATTTGATATGGAATTATTCGTTTTTAGTTGCATCTGAATTGGAAGCTGAGTGCGCTAGGAATGCTTACGTATCACGTTCTATTTCTGATATATGTCGAGATTGTGCCCATCTATATTTTGACATTGTTGAATCTAGGCAAAATGTACATGTAGATGCTCATGAGTTTAAGGCTGCGTTTGCTTGTGTTTTCGATAGATACTTATTGAGGGCCGCTCAATGACTGGGATGACTAAACATGAATTAGATTTTCATTTTACTAGGTACTACCTCGGCTCTTTGGTTTCCTGTGGAGAAGATGAATCATTAAAAATAAAGAGGTCTTTCAAAGCCGCTAATATTTTATTTAACCTTGTAAATGATTTAAATAAGAATTTGCAACTTCGATTTTGTTACTGCATAGCTCAAGAGCTGTCCAGCCAACCCCCTGAAGAACAGTATTTATGTGAATTTATAAACAAAAAATGTCAAGAGTTAAGGAGGGAATATGATATCAAGTGAATTAGCATTGGTGCTTAATGAAGAGGTGGAAGATGTAACAGCTAAGTATATATCTAAAGATCATTTAGACACTCTTCGTCATTTGGTTGATAAATGGATGCATCGGTTGGCCTCTAGTTGGACTCAGTGGGAGTTTTATAGTTTTAATGGTGGGTTTTTTATAGCACCTACAACCCAAGAGTATTTTGATATTAGCATTTCAGGTAACTTTTTTTCTCAGCGCGTTTGTAGGAAAACTACAGGGATAATAGTTTGTTTGTATGCTTTAGTTGAACTCATGTATCAAACACAATCAGAACGGCTTTTGGATTTGTATGAAAGTATTATTGAATTTTCAAAGAGAACTACTATAGCTGATACTGTTAGATATGCTATAGATTAGTAAAGCCCTAGCAAGCTAGGGCTTGAATCATCCAGCTGCAACTGAATGCTTTGTTAGCAGTAGGTGTGAAACTAACTAACTAAAGGATTATTATATGAGAATTTTATCTTTATTGGTAAAAGGTTTTTTAAGTTTTATCTGGTATTTATCAGTTTTAACATATCCTTTAGTAAAGGCAGTTCTGTCATTTCTTACTTTTTGCTTTATTGTTCATGCTTTGTTCACTGGTAGTGAATCTAGTTTTTATTACTCTATTGGTGTATTTCTACTCCTTACTATTCTTAATGTATGGGTTCGAAGTCTAAGACCTAAAAACTTTAGCCGCTAAAATTTTTACTTAATATATCTAAAATACTTGTGCTTTACCTTTTGTTTAGCTAAACTTTAGGTGTTGGTTGGGTGGCTGCAACTACCCGTGAAAGAAATTTAGGTGTGGAGGTGACGGGTGTTTATTTATGTCAAAACTAAAAATAAGTGAAGCTGATTTTTTAAACTATCGTAGTAAATCTAGCTTAAGTGAAAAAACGTTAGATATAGCGTATAGTGGTTTGGTTTTAGGCGTTGCTAATAAAGATATAGCCGAAAAATTCGAAGTAACAAAGGGTGCTGTTACACAAGCTATCGCTAGAGTTAAAAAAGACATGGGCCTGACCTTAATACCTTCGGGCTTTGAACGAGTAACCGCTATCCTACCAGAGCATCAAGCGTACCAAGTTAGGTTATGGGAGGAAAAAGCAAGCAACAAAATTAAGGAAATTCAGAGTGAAAATAATAGCAGCAGCACAACAAAAGGGCGGAGTCGGTAAAACTAATACCATTTTCCATTTAGCTTTTTCATTAAGTGAAAACGGTTATAGAGTTGGTGTTATAGATGTCGATCCGCAAGCTAATGCGTCATATTCTCTTCAAAAGTTTGCATCAGCAGTTAATGCCTCATCATTTTTCTTTGATGCTAACCTCACTGTTGATAATTTAAATGTAAAGTCTGGTGAAATAATCCTGTTTAAATCAACACCTGATCTAATTGATGTCGAGGCTGAAAAAGTAAGTGAAGTCGGGGAAACTTTCGCGAAAAATGTAAGTAAGTTAACCTCCGTGGTAGACATACTACTTATAGATACAGCCCCTTCACTAGGTGTTAAAATGACTTCTGCCTTATATGTATCGGATATTACCTACACCCCTTTAGATATGGAAGTTTTCGGTATTAATGGCTTAGATTTAATGTTGACGACAATTCGAAATGTGCAAAAAGCAAATCCAAAGCTTAACTTTTTAGGGGTGATTCCTTCAAAAATCAACTCCAGAAATCCAAGGCAAGTTGCTAATCATAATGAGCTGGCTAAGGCCTACCCTGATTTAATAGCACCTTTGGTTATTTCTGAAAGAACGTCCATTGGTGATGCTCTACATTATGGTATTCCAGTATGGAAAGTTAAAAAAACATCAGCAAGAGCTGCTGGAAAAGAAATGAAAGCTTTCGCGGCTTATGTAATTGAAAATATAGAGAGTTGATTATGTCATTGAATAAGCTAGGTTCTGTATCATCTTTGTTAAGTAATACTGATAAAAGAGAGGAAAGTGGTAAACCTTTAATTTTACAAATATCGTTAATTGATGATGATCCTAATAATAGAGAAGATATCAGTGATGAGGCTCTTGCTGAACTTGCTGAAGATATTAAAGCTCGCGGTGTTAAAACGCCTGTGGCTGTTCGTCAGCATCCTACGGAAGAAGGTCGATATATTTTGAATTATGGACACCGTAGAAAAGCGGCATCCATAATAGCTGGTAAGGAAACAATACCTGCGTGGATTGATAACGATTTTGAAGACTATGATCAATTAAAAGAAAACCTTCTTCAAGAAACTGTGTCGCCCCGCGATATAGCCAGATTTATACAACGCAAGCTAGAACAGGGTGAAAAGAAAGGTGAGATAGCTAGAAAGATAAATAAAAGCGCTGCCTTTGTGTCACAACACGCCGCGCTTTTATCATTGCCTGAGTCTATACAGTCTGCGTTTGATGATGGCCGCTGTGCTGATGTTACTGTTATTAATAATCTAGCATCAATGCACAAAAAAAATTCAGCCGCAGTAGATAGTTGGTTAGCTGACGAAGAGCAAGATATTACTCGAAATTCTGTCTCTACATTAAAATCATTCATAGATGATAAGAAAAAATCTTCTAATGGTGGTTCGTTATCAGATGACGAGCTAATTGATGACGATAGTTCTAGTTCTGAAGCAGGAGAAAGTACCACTGAGAAACCAACAGATCCAACAAAAATCAAAAAGGCTATTGTGTTGGTTGAGTATCAAGGCCGTGAAGCAAGGTTGATACTCAACAAGCGGCCAAGCCTTAAAGGAGTCGCGCACATCAAATTTGAAGATGATGGAGCTGAAATTGAGGTAGAGCTTAGCACTCTTAAGATTTTAGAGTTGATTGAAGGTTAAACTACGTTAGTGTTCCCACCCACTTCATAGGTCGCAAAAGCGGCCTTTTTTATATTTAATAGCTAAACTCGTCAAATCTCTTTATGAAATTTTTCATATATGATATTTTTCATGCCATAACGTGATTTTTATCACTTAAAGAGTAAACTTACTTTAATGGTTTGAGCGGGGTTGATATGAATAAAAAAATCCGTCTTTTAGTTATGAATGGCCAAAAGCTTTTAGAAAGCCAAAACAATGATTCTTGGCAGGTAGATGGTGTAGAACGTTCGACACCTCTAAAATGTGGTGTTTATAACCTGTTTAACTGTATTGAAGCAGAACCTACGGAAGTCTATCATGGCCGAGTCGTTCACGTAGATGAATTGTATGTTTATCAACAAATTGATAATAAGTTTGTTCGACACGATAAAGAAACTCTTGGCCAATCTGTATCTACAGGAGATACCGTGACCATTTCTCAAGGGCTTTGTAATGAAGTTGGTTATATGGAACAAATGAGAGGTTAATAGGATTTTAGCCGCTAAAATCCTATTAGTTAAAGCGCTACTGAAATAGTAAAAAAGCAAGCACTGATATAGTAAGCATTAGAGAGCTTACTATATTTGCTATAGCTACAGTATTATTTTGGTTTCTACCTTTATCTATAGTTTCGCGGTAGGTTTCTAATGTTTGTTCGATGACGTCCTTCATTGCCGCTTTATTTGCCGTTGTGCTTGACTCAATAGCATTTGTGATTGTCTTTGTACCAGCTTTGATTGATGAGTCTATTATTTGCTTGGCCTTACTGTTAGCATCAGCCTCCCATTTATTACTTAACTCAGAAAGTTCGCTATGATACTGCTGTAATAACTCAGCTTGAGCAATTTCTTGCTGCTCTTGGAATATTATCAACATCGTAACTAATGCCATAATCGGATCGTTATCATTGAGTCTGATCCCGTTTTCTTTGGCTATAGCTAATAACATTTTATCTTTTGAGAGCATAATTAAATTACCCCCGATAACTTAATATTTTCGTAGAGTTGGCTTTTAATTATTTTAAGCCTTTGCTTTGACATTATAGAAAGTCCATCAGTGTTGATCGCTTCGTCGAATGTTAATCTATCAGACAACACATCAGATAGGTCTTGTCCAAAAGTCTCTTTCTTAAATTGCGGAATATTGATGATGGCAAAAACATTATCCTTATTATTTTTATATGCTTTCAGTTCTTCAAACCCCCTACCTTCGTATTCAATTTCTCCCCAGTAGCAGTTTAGCCATACTACAACTTTTGATAATGAAAATTGCCTCGTTACATGGGCAAAACCATTAATAGTATCTACTAGGGCCTGACCGCCAGTTACAACAGTATGAATAATTAGTTCGTGTCCCATTGAGGCTAGTAACTCGGGAATTTCATTACTTAACATATAATGTGCGAGAGGGACAAATGTGCTAGCTCCATTGTCAATAACAACGTTCTCTTTGTCAGTTTGAGCTATCCACTCAATTAGTAGATCGAAATTGCGAGGGTTAATTTCGTCTCCCTCCATGATATCTAATTTTTTTACATCAAGCTTACTATACCCTGTGAATGTTGCATTGACTGGATCTGTGTCAATACATAAGGCTGGAACGTTAAGACTCTGAGTGTATTGAGCTAATAGAGAACAACATAGGGATTTGCCAACCCCACCCTTACCTTGAAGTATCATGTGTATCTTTGCCATTATAATAAATCCTCTTTTTTCGCTTCTGCACTAAATTCAAACCCTGCGGGTTTTTTAACTACGTGTTTTGTTACTTCATTAGAGGCTATTGGGCTCGTAGTCTTTGGCTTGCTTATCATCGCGTCTGGCTGCTCAATATACTTCTTTACTTGAGCGCAAAAAGATTGATATGTCACTTCAATCTTCCCCTCATCATGTAACGTTCCCCAGATCTGAGCTTTAGACCAACCATCTGCCAATGCCTCCTTAATATCTGGCTTCAAACTAAGTAGCTTCGCTTTATTAAGTGCTTTGGCACTTGGCTTTTGCTTCTTAATTCGTTCAGCAATTCGTTCTGTGAGCTTTTTCACACCTTTCCTTTAGATAACCTTTATATATAGCCTTACATAACCTTTACGTTATACCGCATTTTTTTTGATTCTAGTTAGTTTAGAGTAAATTACAAGCTTTATTCGATATATCATCTATACATAAAGCCAGCTCTAATGCTAAAGTAAACTTTATTTATGGTGTTATAAAAGTTTTTTTAAGGGCAGGACAGGTAAAGTACATGTACCGCTGCGCGGTTTGTACTTTACGAATTCTTATTCGCGCAAGCGCTCAACGAGTCCTGTTCTGCGAAGCAACGGCTACCGCCTAAGGAGGTAATGAGTGCCAAGAAGAGCAGGGGAGACCCCTATAAATGTTTATGTCAGCGCTGATGAGAAACTGGATATAACTAACAGAGCTAAAGCACATAATTTAAGTGCGTCAGCATACCTAAAGCGTATCGGTTTAGGTTATCCGATCACTACAACCCTTGATCACCAAGCGGTTGCTGATTTGGCCAAGTTAAACGCAGATCAAGGACGATTAGGGGGGTTATTAAAATTGTGGCTAACAAACGACGAAAAGCTATCTATGTATGATAAAGACAAACTTCCTAAAACAATTGAAGAACTATTACAGAAGATTTATTCAATTCAAGAAGTTCTATACGACAAAGTTTCAAAACTTTAGCCGCTAAAATTTTGAGATTAATATGATCAGCAAAAAAGTCCCAATGATGAACCCTAGGAAAAGTAGTTTTAAAAACTTAGTAGGGTATCTAACAGATTCTCAGGGAAAAGTAGAACGGTTAGGTGAGATAAGAATTACTAACTGCCATTCTGAATCTATAGAGTGGGCATCATTAGAAATTGAATCAACTCAGCATCAAAATACACGAGCTATATCAGATAAAACATACCATTTAATTATCTCATTCAGAGATGGTGAAAACCCACCATTAGATGTTTTAGAAGATGTTGAAGATGTTATGTGTAAAGCCCTTGGTTTTGAAGAGCATCAGAGGGTTAGTGTAATACATCGCGATACTGAAAATCTTCATATTCATATTGCTATTAATAAAATCCATCCTGAAAAACTAACCCTGCATGAGCCATATAGAGATCACTATATTAGAGATATTACTTGTGCCGAATTAGAAGATAAACATGGTCTGGAAAAAGACAACCATAAGCACACCAAATCACTAGGAGCAAGTAAAGCTTCCGATATGGAACGTATGTCTGGCATGGAAAGCATGTTGTCTTACATTAAATCATTATCATCCGAAATTGAATCTGTACATTCATGGGGAGAGCTACATAAGTATCTAGCTTCACACGGTTTAAAAATAAAACCTAAAGCTAATGGATTAGTCTTTTCTAATTCGGATGATTCTATAACTGTTAAAGCAAGTAACGTATCTAGAGAGTTTTCCAAATCTAAACTGGAGGAGCGATTTGGTCAGTTCGAGAATAGTAAAATAAAACAAGGCGAATTATCTGAATATGTTCCTCGAACAGTGTCGAAGCGAAAGCGTGAGCAGCTACTTTATGAAGAATATCAACGTGAAAGAGAGCAAGAAGGTAAATTAAAACTAAGCGAAATTGATTATCTCAATACGTTAAAGGTTAAGAGAATCGCGGAGTTAAAAAACTCAGCAAAACTTAAACGGCAATTATTGAAACTGGCTGATAGGGGAGTTTTACGGAGCTTTGCTGTTAAGCAGATCAATAAAAAATTACGGGATGATATTGAGCAATTAAATAAGGAACATAATAGAAAACTTCGTAATGTGTACACCAAAAGGAAAACTATTACTTGGAAAGATTGGTTGGTGAAAAAATCAAAGGAAGGAGATTTAAGAGCATTGGAAGCGTTGCAGTATGTAAGAAAGAGCAAGCGTAATTATTCTAAGTCAGTGCCTTGTTTTTCATCGGGAAAAAAAGAATCACAAACTATAGTTCCTAAATTTATTAATGCCGTAACCAAAGGAGGCACGCTGGTTTATAGTGTTGCCAAAGCTATCATTCGGGAAAATGAAAGCGGTGTGTATGTACAAGCACATAAAGACTTGAATGGAGTCGAAGCAGCATTGCGTATTGCCATTAAGAAATATGGTAACAACTTAGATATAAACGGTGGTGATGGTTTTAAAAGGCAGGTAGCAAAAGTTGTTGCTTTAAAAAGTATTACCGTCAATTTTAACGATGAAATAATGAATAATTTAATCGAGGAAATACGAGGTCAATCAAATGAGAGAGCAGGAAATAGAGCTAGAGCAAATATTGGAAGAACTAGACAATCAACAGGAACAAGAGACGGCAGAAATAAAAAGCACCTCAACGGAAATGCCGCTAGACACTCCGTTAGAGATCCAAGAGTTAACAACTTCAGACACTCTAAATTACATCGACAAATCACGGCGGCCCCAACATTACACGGTCTGCCAACAGTGTCCAAACTCAATGTGGTTAGCATCGGAAGACGACCTGAAATGCTTTTGTCTGGTAATGAAAGCGTTCATTTGGAAGAACGAAGAACCAACACAGCTCACGATGTGCGACGGGTTGTTTCTAGGGCAAGACGAAGACTAGATCCTGCTGATATCTATATCAGTGAAAGAAACGAAAAAAGAAAAAAATTATTCGATATACCGTTACATCAACGATATACTGAAGATGTAAAAGGGACATTGATTTTTTCAGGCATCAGAAATGTTGACTCAGAAAGTTTGCTGTTAATTAAGCAAAAAGGAGAGGACTACATTTATGTTAAACCTGTTAGTAAAAAGGAAGTTGGTCGTTTGAGGAGGCTGAAATTAGGAAGTGAAATTTCCATCTCTAATAACGTTATTTATACATCTAAAGGTATTAAGCGATGAACAAAAAACGAAATAACGCTGTAGGCCCTCAAGTAAGAGAGCTTAACGGCAATAAACCAAAACGCCATCGGCGTTACTCTATAATGGCATTTATAGCACTAATTTTAGGGTATGTCGTAACAACCCAACACTTTGCCCATTCATTCAATTATAACTCACTGCTTGGTGTTAACTATGGTGGCGTATACCCACCTTGGGCATTCCCTTTTTGGTTAAACCAATTTTACCACGACCATACAGATGCTTTTTTATTGTCAGGAAGTATTGGCGCAATAGTATCAGGTTTATTTCTTGTTGCTGTAGCTATGCTAAAACTTATATCTAGTAATGACATACGCCCATCAGAGTATTTGCATGGTAGTGCTAGATGGGCTGATAAGTCTGATATAAAAGAGGCTGGATTGCTTGAGTCTGAGGGTGGGGTTTTTGTTGGTGGGTGGTTAGATAAAAAAGGGGTCGTTCAATATTTAAGGCACTCTGGCCCTGAACACGTATTGACGTATGCCCCAACTCGCTCTGGTAAGGGGATCGGACTTGTTTTACCTACTCTACTTAGTTGGTTAAAGAGCGCATTAATAACTGATTTAAAGGGAGAGTTGTGGGAGTTAACAGCGGGTTGGCGTCAGCAGTATGCCAAAAATAAAGTATTAAAGTTTGAACCAGCCTCAATGACCGCATCTGTTGCGTGGAATCCATTAGAGGAAATTCGTATCGGCACAGAATATGAGGTTGGTGATGTACAAAATCTAGCCACTCTTATAGTTGATCCTGACGGCAAAGGTTTAAATGACCATTGGCAAAAAACATCACAAGCCTTATTAGTTGGTCTTATTTTACACGTTATTTATAAAGCAAAGAACGAGGGGGGAGAAGCCACTTTAAACATGGTTGATAAGACGTTATCAGATCCTAATAGGGGGGTTGATGACCTTTGGGTTGAAATGACAACTTACGAACATGTAAACGAAGAAAACCATCCGTTAGTAGGTCAATCAGGACGAGATATGATTGATAGGCCTGAAGAAGAAGCAGGATCTGTACTATCAACAGCTAAGTCTTACTTATCTCTTTATCGTGATCCCATCGTTGCTAAAAATACGTCTCGATGTGATTTTAAAATTCATGATCTAATGAATCACGATAATCCCGTTAGCTTATATGTTGTAACCCAACCATCAGATAAAGCACGGTTGCGGCCTTTAGTTAGGGTATTTATAAACATGACAATACGCTTGTTGGCAGGAAAAATGACTTTTGAGAACGGTCAACCAAAAGCGAATTATAAACACAAGTTGTTGGCTATGTTTGATGAATTTCCTAGTTTAGGCAAGCTAGAGATTCTACAAGAAAGCTTAGCTTTCCTAGCTGGTTACGGTATTAAATGCTATTTGATTTGCCAAGATATAAACCAACTTAAGTCACGAGAGATGGGGTATGGTAGAGACGAAACAATAACATCGAATTGTCACGTCCAAAATGCCTACCCACCGAACCGTCCAGAAACCGCCGCACATTTATCAAAGTTAACAGGGCAAACAACTGTTTTAAAAGATGCCTTTACAATAAGTGGCAAACGACTAAGTGGTTTTCAAAACAACATTACTAAATCTATTAATGAAACTTCGAGGCCATTACTAACGGACGATGAATGTCTTCGTATGCCTGGGCCAAAGAAAGACAATAAAGGTTTAATTGTTGAAGCTGGCGATATGGTTATTTATGTAGCTGGTTATCCTGCTATATACGGAAAACAAGTATTGTACTTTAAAGATAAAGCTTTTTTAGCTAGATCAAAAGTTCCAGCTCCTAAGCTACCAGATGTATTGAGAGGTACTGTACACCAAGAGGCTGTGGAGATTGAACTATGACTAAACTAACTAAAGTTGCGAGTGTAGTTCTAATAACAGTCTTTACCTTACTGCTACTTTCTTTTTCCGCAGGGATTAGAGTGAATTACACAGAGAGTTATCCTACAGGTTTATACATTGTCTCTTCTAGCACACCAAAAAAGGGAGATTTAGTTAATTTCTGCCCACCTGATTCAGCCGTTATTCGATTTGCATACACCCATAGATTAGTTGCCACAGGGTTCTGTGAGCATGGTTATGGTCAGTTAATGAAAGCAATTGTAGCTACAACCGGTGACACAATTGAAACAACTCCATACGGCCTTAGAGTAAATGGACACTTATTAAAAAATTCAAAGCCACTAAATGTTGATGGCCTATCTATTTATACAGCACACAAATACACCTTACTAAAAGATGAAGTCCTATTAATGTCCACATTTAATCCTACCTCATTTGATGGTCGTTATTTTGGCGTTATTAGCACAAAACATATCACGTCAGTTGTTGAGCCATTGTTCACATTTATTGCTTCTCCAAACATTCAGTTCATGGGTAGAAATGGAGGCCCATCTTTACCACCAGAAAAACCAAGGGGCTTATTATGAGATTATTTATAGCTGAAAAACCTGAATTAGCTAGAGCTATTGTTGACGGGTTAGGTGGAGGACAAAATAAAGCTGGTTATATAGTTTGTGGTGATGATGTCGTGACATGGTGTTTTGGTCACATGCTTTCACTAAAAGACCCTGAAGAATATGATGAACGGTTTAGTAAATGGTCAATGGAAGACTTGCCTTTTTCATTTATTCCGTGGGAGTTAAAAGTTACACCAGATAAAAAAGAGCAGTTCGACGTTATTAAATCTTTACTAGACAAGTCAACATCCTGTGTCAATGCAGGCGATACGGATTCTGAGGGCCAGCTATTAGTTGATGAAATTCTCAAGTTCGTAAGCTATAACAAGCCTGTTGCAAGAGTTCTGATTAACGACAATAATTTAGGCCCAGTAAAAAAGGCGCTTGCAAATTTACGTGACAATACTGAATTTAAAGGGTTGTCTGAAGCTGCTGAAGCAAGAAGTGTTGGTGATCAGCTTTATGGCTATAATCTCACGCGAGCCTATACCATCACTGCAAATAAAGCTGGTTATCAAGGAGTCCTTTCTGTTGGCCGTGTGCAAACGCCAGTTCTTGGGTTAATTGTAAGAAGAGATTTAGAGCATGAATCACACTCTAAAAGCTTTTACTACAATGTAACAGCACAATTTAAATTTGGTGACATTGAATTTTCATCTAAATTAGCGGTAATTGAAAGTGACCCAACTGATGATAAAAACAGAATCACCGATTCAAAATTTGCTGAAACTTTAACTAGTAATTTGAAACAACAAGAAGCTAAAGTCACTTCAGTAAAGACTGTAAACAAAACAGAATCTCCGCCTCTACCTTATAACTTATTAAAGCTTCAATCAGATGCTTCTAGAAAGTTTGGACTAAAGCCTGATCAAGTAAAAGACATAACTCAAACATTGCGTGAAAAGCATAAGTTGATTACTTACAACAGATCAGATTGCCAATACTTAAGTGAAGAGCACCATGCAGAAGCTAATGAAGTTTTACATGCTGTATCGCAAACCATTCCCGCATTATCAAGAGCTGTTGGCGCTGCTAACTTGCAGTTAAAAAGCAAAGCATTTAATACAAGTAAAGTGACAGCCCATCATGCAATTATACCTACAATGACCGTCGCTGATCTTAACGCTCTAACGCAAAATGAGCAGAAAATATACATGCTATTAGCTAGAGCTTATATAGCCCAATTTTACCCACCGTATGAATTTGAGCAGACTGACGTAGTAATTGAGTGTTTACAAAGGTCGTTCGTAGCAACTTCTAAAGTAGGAAAATCGCTAGGCTGGAAAGTTTTATATAAAAACGATCAAGGTAATGAAGAAGTTGAAACTACGGGAGATGCCATTGCAATAGCTCTTTCTTCATTATCTCAAGACTCTATGGGGGTCTGTACTAATGCAGTCACTGAAAATAAAGAAACAAAGCCTCCTGCTCGATATACGATTGCCACCTTATTAAACGATTTAACTAGAGTTGCAAAGTACATTAGAGATCCAGATTTAAAAGCATCTTTAATAGAGCGTGATAAAGGCAATAACGGCGAACATGGTGGAATAGGAACATCTGCAACACGGGACACTATTATAACCAACCTCTTCGAGCGAGGTTTTATTATTGAGCAAGGGAAAAGCATCGTTAGCACACCAACAGCCAGAGAGTTCTATTCATTACTACCAGATATTGCAAAATATCCAGATATGACCGCTATCTGGCACGAACAACAAAAGGAAATAGAAGCGGGTAATATGACTTGTATGGAGTTCATACACTCGTTAAATGACTTTATCAGTGGCCAAATTGCCGATGTAATAAAAAATGGCATATCAGGGCTAAATATCAAAATATATCCCTGTCCTCAATGCAAAAAACCACTTCGAAGATTAAAAGGAAAAAACGGGGCTTTTTGGGGGTGTAGTGGCTACGAAGATGGCTGTAAGACAGCATTGCCTGATGTTAATGGCCAACCACAGCAACGGAGTGTTCATACCGCAGCCTCACCATCAAAAATTCATAAATGTACAAGTTGCCAAGGTTATCTGATCCGCCGCTCATTCAAAAAGAAATTTTTTTGGGGGTGTGAAAACTATCCTGAATGTAGCCAAAGCTATCCTGATTTAAGGGGCAAACCAAATTACTCTAAACCGAAAATTACGGAGGTCAAATGAACAAATTAATTTCAGAAATTTTAGCGGCTAAATCTGATGTTACAGAACTTAATGGTGTACCCGTAGAGTTTGATCCTGATGTAGCTGAACTTATGGGGGCGTTTGAAGAAGACGCCATAAATATTGATGTTGCTAGTGAAAGCGCTATGGATAATGAGGAGTAGATTTTATGCAGAAAGGATTATCAGTACCTCAAGTTCAAAAACTGTTTGATGATTTTATTGCTGACTTTAACGGTAATTTCGATGTACTTCCATTTATTAAAGAGAAACAGGAGCAAATTTATGGCGAAGCAAACTCAAAAGAAAAATCAGGTGTCACAATCGAAGGAGCGTACCACCCCGCATCAAGATTCATCACCCTTATCACTTCCAATCTGGATAACGAAGAAGCAGCAAAAAGAACCATCAGGCACGAACTCCTCGGACATTACGGACTCAACACTTTTAAGCCAGATGAAAAAATGGATTTGCTCACTTCGGTTTTGGAGACGCAAGAAGAAAAATCTCTAAAACATATTTGGGATAACGTTAATAATTTTTACGGTAGTAAAAGCCCTCTTGAAAGAGCTGAAGAAGTTTTTGCATTTGTTGCTGAGGAAGAACGTTCATTTATCTCTTCAGCTTGGGATTCTGTACGTGCAACTTTCCAAAAAACTCTACGTAAATGTGGGTTATCAAAACGTTCATTAACTATGTCTGAGTTAAGAACGGAAGCTAAAGCCATAGCTAAAGGTATTAAGTCTGGACAAAGGGAGCTACAAACATTTCCTTCAAACGATCAAGCCCAGTTTAGAAAAGATTCGGATATGAAGCAGAGAAAGCCATTTCACGAAGTTGTAGCTGAAAACCTAATTAAGCAACTTGAACAAGGAACAGCCCCTTGGCAAAAGCCTTGGAAAGAAGGGCATGGAATGATGCCTTACAATCCGATTTCAGACAAACGTTATAAAGGTATTAATACAGTACATTTAATGGCCCAAGGTTATGAAGATCCTCGTTGGCTAACATACAAGCAAGCAAAAAGCTTAGGCGCTCAAGTACGGCAGGGTGAAAAAAGTACATCAATACAATATTGGAAGTTCACTGAGGAGCGAATTAAAAAAGACAGTAAAGGTAAAACACTTTTAGACCCTAAAACACAAGAGCCAATTAAGGAGTTTGTAAAGTTAGAACGGCCAAAAGTCTTTTATGCGAATGTGTTTAATGCTGAACAAATAGATAACATGCCAGAGAGGGCTGTAAAGCAATATACATGGGATGGGAATGAACGGGCTGAGCAAATTTTGAAGCGGAGTGGTGCTAGAATAAGGCTTGATCAAGCTGATAAAGCTTTCTATAGGCCTTCAACAGATACCATACACCTGCCGCCAAAAGAGCAATTTGAGAATGCAGGAAACTACTACGCAACAGCGTTACATGAGCTAGGCCATTGGACAGGCCACCCATCTAGACTAAATAGAGATTTGAGTAACCCTTTTGGTTCTGAAGGTTACGCCAAAGAGGAACTTGTTGCTGAAATATCATCCATGATAATGGGTGAAGAGCTAAATATAGGCCATGATACTGAGCAACATGCTGCTTATGTAGGCTCATGGATTAAAGCCCTGAAAGATGATCCATTTGAAATTTTTAGAGCTGCTGCAAATGCTGAAAAAACCGTTAGTTTTGTATTAGGTTTAGAGAATAAGCAAATACAAAAAGACGTAGAGGAACAGCTTAAAGAAAAGAGCGAACAAGCTTTTGAAACCTATGAAGCTATACAGCGAGCTGCTGATATCCTAGGTTACTCTGTTATTCTTCAACAAGACAATGAGGATTTTAAATTAAACTATCATCGAAGGAATATTGATACAAATTTCTCATCTTTGCTTCATGATGACGGTTTAATTATTACCACCCAAGATGGAGAGCCAGAAAGAAAAACGTCGGTTGAATATGTAAAAGGGCTGCTGAAAGCTGATGCCAAAAAATATTGGGATAAGCAAAACGAACTAGAGCCTAAAATTATTCCTAACTATACAACGAGTGATGTATATACACATGACGGTCAAAAACTCTGTGAAAACCTAAAAAGAGCCCAAGCCCATGAAGTAATAAATACAATCACAAAACTTTCAAACGCAATGATTGATGTTGAAAATGGCTTTTATACAAAAGAAGATTGGAATGAGGAAGCGGCTAAGTTTGGTTTACCTCCGATAGATGTTGAAAAGTGGACTGGTGAAGTTGCAGTTAAGGAAGATGATGGTTTATATAAAGTAACTGCCAAACAGCATGATGCTATAAGCACTGTATATTCAATCCACTCAATGAAGGATGAGGCCAATTATTACGCATCTATTCTGGCTGCTATAAAAAAACAGTCTGATATATATAAGGGTATACCCACGATGAAATCTGACGAACATAAACAGCAAGATTTTCAACGAGTATCTACAGAGCGACTTAGTAACGCTCCTAATAAAGTTTTCCTAAATGTGCCATTTAAAGAAAAACAAGAAGCAAAGGAACTTGGTGCTAAGTGGGATAGGGAACGGCGCTCTTGGTATATTAGGGAAACTATGGATAAAGGCCCTTTTGAAAAGTGGCTGAAGCCTGAAGGACTCGTTAGTCAGCTTGCCAACAGCCAAACTAATAAGCCTAAAGGACTCGTTAGTCAGCTTGCCAACAGCCAAACTAATAAGCCTGAAGGACTTGTTAGTCAGCTTGCCAACAGCCAAGTTAATAATGAGCGAATTTATTTAGCTGTGCCATTTAAGGAAAAAGAAATAGCTAAAAAAGCTGGTGCTAAATGGGATAGTGTGAACGCCAGTTGGTACGCTGATAATAAATCTGATATTTCTAAGTTAAAACAATACCTGCCCGAAAATGTACCTAACCAGCAGTCGCCAAGAATGACGCCAGAACAAGAGTTTGCTAAAGCATTAACAGATACAATCGGAGCTGTTATATCAGATGATCATCCAATGATGGACGGTGAAGGGCATCGAATTGAGGTTGATGGTGATAAAAAAGGTGAGAAATCAGGGTTTTATATAGGCCATTTGGACGGGCGTCCTGCTGGCTACATGATGAACAATAGGACTGGTGTTGAAGTAAAATGGAAGTCTAACGCTGAAACATTAACCGACGAAGAGAAATCAGTACTAAAAGCAGAGTCAGCGAAGAAAAAGCAAGAAAGGCTAGAAGCTAAGAATAAGTTATATGAAGCTAATTCTGATCTCCTGACTGACTTTTACGTAATGTGTCCTGTTACTAATGGTAATGAAACATATTTAAGTAAAAAAGGTGTGGATGGAGTAGGTTTAAAAGTTGTCCCCAGTGCATCCGATTTGCCTGAAGATTACCCTATAAAAGTAGCAGCCGATTATAAAGAGTTTAAACAGTTGCGAGAGGATAACCCTGATAAACATGTATTTGTTACAGGTGAATTGTTATTGCCCGCGCATGATAAAAATAACCGTTTATGGTCATTACAAGCGATACAACCGCATGGCCAAAAGCGATTTGCTACTGATGCAAAAAAGAGTGGTAACTTTTTTGTTATTGGCGGTATGGAAGAGTTAGATCGCGCTCCTGTCATCATTATTAGTGAAGGGTATGCTACGGGTAAAGATGTTTCGTCAGCTGCTAAGCTTCCTACAGTTGTAGCGTTTGACAGTGGTAACTTATTAACGGTTGCAAAAGTTATGCGTGATCGATACCCAGACAAACCTATATTAATAGGTGGTGATGATGATAGGAAAAATGAAACGGTGCATCCGTTCAAGAACGTAGGTAAAGAAAAGGCAAAAGAAGCGGCTGAAGCCGTTAACGGCAAGGCATTTTTTCCTGTTTTTGCACCTCATGAAGCTGAAAGTGGTCTAACTGACTTTAATGATTTAAAAATGAAAAGTTCGTTAGGTAAATCTGGACTAGAGCGCCAAATTCAAGGTGTTGTAGGTAGTGTTTTACAACAAGAAGCCCAGAAAAAGAAAGACAGAGAACACTCCTTAGATGCTGAAAAGGTATCAAAAGAACAGGGTTATAAACGCTCTGTAGGAAGGTAAGAGAAAAGCCCTTGTATAGGGCTTTTACTTTTAAGAGTGCAATCAAATTGATTTACTCGATGGCGTGCCGGTCGACGTTTTTGCAATCAAAAACCAGCTGGCCAGCCAATCCTGGTTTGTCAGAATGCAATCAGAACTTTCCTAATGTAGTACTACTTACTTTTTGGCGTATAAAGTCACTTGTTGTTATTTTCAAATACGATCCACCTAAACACCCCATCTTTCTCGTCTTTAATATATTTGCAGTGCGCTACATAATCATAACTAAAACAAAGCTCAAACAATCCATTGAAAGCTACTCTAGGTTCCCATAGCTCAATTTTTTCAACTCGAATCCACTTGCTACCGGCTTTAATCATGGATTTTTTAGTATCAAACCGTTGGCTATCAAAGGATTTAGCCCAATCATTTTGTACAAATCCACAATGCTTTTTAATAAACGAGGATACATGGGTGACACTTTCTTCATTTATGGCTGATAGCTCTTTTTTACACCATTCATCTCTTTCAGTGTCTATTTCAGCTCTACAAGATTTGAATGAATAACCAGTTTTTTGTTCATAGTGGAAAACCGTCTCTGTTTTTGGCCCGAATTCAAAAGCCATCGGTAAATAGTAACTAACAAAATCTGTATGTCCACTTTCTGTGGCTAGCTTTAATTCATTACAGTTCACGTATTTTCCACTTTTATCTTTACTAATTAATGGTGCCTCAATTAGTAAACTAGAAAAAACAATTAAAAATGTCGAAATAAGAATGAAAGCGCAAATTCCCCTCAAGATATAACACTCCTCTAGTTCCAATTCAGTTAAAAACCTTACATACCGAGCTCATCAGTGCCAATTCGGTGGCAAATGTAACTCATTCTTGATCCGCGAGTGATTGCCCCGTCCGTGTGTATGTTGAGCCATTCGCCAGCTTGCATGTGATAAAGCACAGCAATCTCAGCAGGATCATACTCTTCTGGCTCTAGTCGAAGTTGTTTGCTCAGTATCTTCACGTATTTCAGACTTATAGCGTCCATTTTTAAAAAGTCGTCAATCAGCATTTTTTCTTCGCGATGTTTAATAAAAAGCGCCAGTGCCAATCCAGCCGAAAAGATAGTTAAAGCTATACACACTAGTTCAATCATCGTTCCTGTTCCTGTTCCTGTTCACTGTTACGGCTCGTTCCCGCCGCTCGATACGGTCAGTAATATCACGGACACATGAAATAAGACTTTCATGCCTATATTCTGTATTCAAAGACCCGTTAATCCAATATTATATGTTCACTGTTTTTTCTAAGGCGTTTTTCAAAGCATTTAAAGTTTCAATACCGTCATCTACACACCAATCGACAAGTTTAGGAAAAGGTGTATTTTCAATAGCTCGTTCTATGTCTTGTTTATGGCGTGACCAGTAATTAATCTGAGCTTTTATTTCTGATAACGAACGATTAATATCATTCTCAGAAAGTGAATGTCCAATGCCATTTAAGTTATGAAGCATATCTGAAAGCCACATAACGTTATGCCCTGTCATTTCATTTGTTTTAGATTCTGAGCAATAACTACTGTTCATACGCAAAGTAACAGCTACTTTAGATACGAAATTAAGTAATTTTCCAAATTCAGCTAACATTCAAACTACCTTTTTTCCAATGATTCTATTTTGCTTTAAGTATCGTATCTCGCAGGTCGCGCTCAGTGCGGCAAACATCTGTTAAACACTCATAAAGAACCTTTAACTGCTCAATAGTTAAATTGCTATCCATACCTTCACAACTCCATATAAATTCATCGATGTTTTCAGTTTGGTAGAAGCGAGAAATAATACCTTGCGATTCTGGCTGCATTGCTGCCCATGTATCACTAATTACTGTTTTATTATTTAAACGACTTACTGCCTCTATCTCAGCTCCATCAAGAGCTTTTGTTTCGACTACATGTTTTATGAAATCTATTAGCCTACCGTGTTGCTTAATAATTAAATCAGCAAGAGTCGTTAGTTTGTCTTCATTTTTGAATGGTAATGGTGAACCTTTTAAATCAATGGCTACTCTATGATCAAACACTAAGTATTGGTTGTCAGGAAACCAATCACTACTTAAAGCAAACCAATTTGATAAGTACGGACGATTTTTCTCACCGTATCTATGAAGTTTCAATTTAGGTTCATCAAAGAACTCAATGTACGCATCTGAAACTCTATGAACTGACATCGTTTGTTTATTCTCAAATGGTAAGTTACTTAAATCGAGGCTCATTTTTTCTTAAATCCTTTATTCCAACTATGACTTTTTAGCTTCGTAGCGCTCTATTTGAGCGTCAATTTCGCTAATCTGACGGTCGATGCTTTCGCTGTTTACATCACCCAAAAACGAATATGCTTCAAGTAAATTCGAGCGCTTTTCAAGTGCATCTTGGTACTGTTTTTCGTTTTGAATTTCCATAAATCCCTCGCTGTTATTCCAATGGTTTGATTAACTCATTTCTGAGTGATTGATAATGTGTTTCTCAGGTAGTTCGTCATCAACTGGCGTAACGTGATTCATTAGTTCATCACGCAGTAACTCAAGTTCATTTTTAGCGCCAGAGTAAAACGAATTAATCACTAATTCTTCATCATCGTTTGAAGCGTGAACAAGCCTTACTTTTCGTTCTTGCCCTAGCTCAATTAGACGTTTTTCGATGTATGAAAAAGTATTCATGCGGCTACCCCTTGTAATTAAGCTCCGTTATTAAAATAAGATTCAAATTGATTTTTGGCCATTAGATAGTTGTGGCTTAACTCTTTTAGTTTAGCAAAGTCACTTTCAACCTTTTCTAACTTCTTTAATGTCTTTTTGTGTTCATCAATAAGATTGGCCAGCATTGTCGCACCTTTGATGATTGCTTTTGTTGTAACTTGCTCATCGGTTGCTTCTCTTAGTTTTTTTAAAATCTTTTCATCTTCTTCTGACGTTCTTAACGTATAAGCCATGCTATCACCTCTTTTTGTTTAGCTAAACTTTAGCGCTTTTTGATTTTTTTTGCAATCAATATATGTGTTTTTTTAAACTTGCTAGTGTTTTTTACAATCTAAAATTTTAGCCGCTAAAATTTATTGACATTACAACCATAACAAACTAACTTCGTTATATCGAAATTTAGAAAGGAGTTAAAAGTGAAATATTTTATTGTAGTAAGTATGTTGTTAGTTACCGCGTGCTCTTCAGAACCAACGGATGAATCTATAAAAGAGTATATTTCTCGTGTGGATTGCAGCAATTTAAAGCTTGATGGTGAACACGAAAAGTTAGTTAAGAAAGTACAGCAATATTGTGAGTCTCAAAAAATCAGAAAGTTTACAGTTAAAAAGAGTAAACCGCAGGAGTGGTAAGTTATGCTGAATTCTAAATGTGATAAGGCTCAGGTAAAAGAGTTGGATATTAATGGACATTTATATAGTAAAAGTGAAGTGGAATCTCAAATTTTAAACGTTATGAAAAGGTTTGATATCGAAGATGTTGAGATTATTAGTATAGATAAAGGTTCTGTTTCTACTGATATCACGATCAATCTGCTTCATAAAAATACTTAATTTTTTCTTGATATTTTTAGTCAAAACCAGTCTTTTTAACATAATGTAAATTATGGTGGCATCCATTTTTTGCTTCGCTCGAAAAGACTACCCAAAGGCTCAAAATCACCACTTAACTGAGCTGTTTATAGAGGATTTGGTTAACTTAAAAGTTGGTCAAATTGACTAAATTTAGGTTTTTATGGGTTTTGTATCTTTTTACGTTGAACCCCTTAATATTTATGTTTTTCATTCCATTGTTGGATTTTCAGAGAAGGAGTAGCGTGTTGTGAAATTTAAAAATATGAGTTTATTATTTGGAGTAATTTTTATATTGGCATTTGGTATCACGGCTGGAGGTCTGATAACAATGAATCAGTTAGGCTTAGCGCCAGACACACTTTTACCAAAACCTATTTTAGCTAGTTTATTGATAGTACCTTTTGCGGGAATTGTTGCTGCTATATCATTTGAACTATTTTCGATGGAAAGGAAAAAGTTGAAGAAAGAAGTTTAGTCGATGTGAAATGTAAGAGCCCCATCACTGGGGCTTTCTATTTATTCGTTTATTGGTTCAACACTGTAATAAATTGACGTTGACTCTACAGCTTCACGTCTAGGCGGGAGTTCAACCCCCCCTGTTCCACCGCCTACACCACCAAGAACTTTTTTAGCTTGTTCAGAATCAAGAGCCTTCATATAGTTCATCCTTTTCCTTCTTTGGGATTTTTGTTAAGTATGTAATGATTGCTAAGCAAACGAGTATATGCAAAAACGATTGCCCTGCGTCTAGCAGATAAAGCTTAACGTAAGGAGTATCTATAATATAGTTAACATATAACAAAATCTCGATCCATGTAACAAAGTTGATTGCCATCGAGACGATAAACAAAAAGCAGATCGCCCCTTCTTGCTGGCTGAACTTGTACTCACCACTTGCCTTTTTGAAGTAGTTAATTCCTGTCCAAGAATATAACTTAGCCGCCCAAACCTTCCTAAATAAAACTATCAATAAGAAAATGATGTTTACCATTACGGCCCATAAGTAATAGTGGGTTGTCCAAGTTTTTGCTATTGGGAGCATAAGATCATCTAATAGTTCGACAATTAACAGGGAAGAAAAAAACCACCTAGAGTTTACATTACTCCACGTTAGCAATAGGCCAATTACAAATGTTGGGAGTGTTATGTATGCAATATATTCCATTGCCCTTAATCCTCTTTCTTTTCTAAAAAGCCAACGTAGCTGCTTAATGATTGGCCACATATCAATAAAATATCATACAGCTGAGACAAAGATACCTCGCTTTTACCCTTTTCCCAGTTTGATACGGTGGATTGATCAACCGTGGGCTTCATACGTTGTCCTAACTCTTTCTGTGATAAGCCAAGGCTTAACCTCATTTCTTTAATCGAAAGCTGAACCTGATGTCTAATTGTCGACGTCTGTTCTCTCCGTTCGTTTTCGTTTTGATCTTCTGCTCGCATTACCAATTCCATTGTTGACGATATCACAAACACGTATCTAACACGTACCTAGGTTATAGACCTCTATGCTACTATTTTATTATAAATTTGTAAATTTTGTTCTTCTTTGTTACAAGGCAAGCTAATTTTCTAGTATTGGCGTGAGGGTTTTTTTAATGGTTTTGGAGCTGTAATGAAGCATTGTATTGAAATGGAATGTTGGAAAACTTTCTTTCTTGTCTTGATTAGATCTATTCAACTTTATTACTCCGATGACTTCCGTTGTGTCTCTGTCACAGATAACAAAATCAAGTATCTCTTTAGAACTTCTATCCTCCGTTAAGTCGGCCTCTCTGACTTTAGCGAAAATATGATATTCACCAATGGCCAGCTTTAATACTTTATAAAAATTGTGCTCTGTGTCAGATAAAATTTTTGTCCCTAATTCCTTATAATAAAACGGTAATGATTCGTCTATACTTTTTTGTGTTTTTTTTCTTCGATAAACTAGAAAAATTACAATAATGATAACTAAAATAAGCAGAGTAACCTTCATCATTGTTCGAACACCTTGCAATCATTTTTGGTCGTTGAGCTCGCGCCGGTTAGTCTCTTTTGCAATCAGAGTTTAACTTTCCGGCGCTCCTGGTTTTGCAATTCTGCAATCAATTAATTGTTGGCAGCATCTAGTAATGGGTTATTACTTTTACCTCCGTAGCCTGTTTTATATTTATTAATAACCAAATCGTCTTTGAACTCAAAAACGATAGTTTCAGACACATTTGCTGAAAAATGGCTGATCTTTTGGTAGTCGTAATAAAAGAAATCCGTTCCGCTGTTTGATGTTTTCCGCTGTGGTTGACCAAATCGTTTTATCACCAACTCTTTCTTTGAACCTAATTCAACTTCAGCAAGCTGCGCTTGTGTTATTTCAGTTCCGCTTTTGTAAGCTCCAACATCTGAAATTGTTGAAGAGCAGCCTGAAGCCAAAATAGTCATTGCAACTATAGTTATAAGTTTTTTCATGGTTTGTTCCTTATGTTATGTAAAAAAAAGATATCCTTGCGATTCCATTGATAACCTTATTAGGTAGATTACCAATAAATGTGCAGGGTAAAAAAAGTAAAAGAAGTACCTAACTCTTGGTAGCTTAAGTTGAAATTTTGAGGTTAAAAAAACAACAGCTATTGATGACAGGGCATAAAAATTATTGTTTATAAATACAAGGCCAGTGATGGAAGCGGCAAGTCCAAATAGTGAGAAACCTACATATCGGTATTTAAAGGCTAAGAACGTAAACAGCACTATTAACGATGGAAAAATAAAAAACTCTACAATAAGCGATGTTAGTACTAACCCTACTATGGCTATGAAGTACTTCTGAGATCTAACTAAATAAACAATTATGGCTGCTGAAAATAAACTGAGTAAAATGTTAAGTGGCCATAGTCCATATATATTCCCTAATGATGCGTGAACTGGGGTAGATATTACGCCAAAAATAAATAGCTTTTCAGCAACCTTTTTATGTTTCTCTAGTGTTACTGACTCTCTGGATAAGTTATAGCCTAGAACAATAGCGAAAATTGGCATCGCTAAGCGACCTATGTCGAAAGCTGCTGGCCAAGTACTATTTAGTAGATACTTATTTATATGGTCTAGTGTCATAAATAGAAGCGCTAACCATTTTAGCGCTTCTATTTGACCATCAGATAATTTTAAAGATTGCATACTTTAGTATTACTGTCTTTGCACTGATCTATTAAGCATTGTTCAGCAACTCGCGGATCTGGGTCGTATGGATCACATACCCTACTTTTACAATTTAGCCATTGCTGAGAACCAAAAGGATACTGTTCATCACATAACTCTAAGCGGCACTTTTTCCATTGAAAACTACCATCAAGATATTCATCACATGGCTCTGGCGGCGGAGGGGGTGGCTTTGGACAATAATAACCGTAATATCCGCTTTGGTTCTTACATTGGTATTTCTCACAGCTATGCCATGAAGGACTGCCATAACTATACTTATCACAATTTTGCTCTGGTTGATTTGACTGGTAGCAGAGGTTGCGCAATTCGCTATTGTTTATACTGCTGCATTCCATCGACTCTAAACCTGTGACAACGTCTTGCGGATCTTTCTTAGGGCATTTTGGTTTACTTCTAAAAAAACCTAACGTTGCTAAATATATACTCCACTCTGTTAGCACTTTTCTGCATTCGTTATGACTTTCAGGTATTGCTATTCCTACCGCGCAGAGTATCGCCTCACAAGCTAGGCCTTGGCCTTTACTTAGTGCCAGTGTTGGTGTTGAGTTAAAAATAAGAGACGCGCTAAAAAGCGCGATAATTTTCAGTTTCATTTTTCCTTATCCTCATTGGTAGTGTCTTGAACATCATCACTACCTTGACTCTGTGTTGCTTTCTTTATCTGTGCAGCGACTTTACCGCCAGCTGTGTTGGATATTTTTTCTTTTATGGCGTTAACCCTATTTGATGCCGATTCTGAGATTGAGCTAGCTACACCATTTGCTAAATGACTTGCAAAACTAGATGCAAATTGAGCGCCCCGTCTAACACTGGAAACAATACCGCTCTGATCATCTGCTTTAGCTTTGTTACTATCGCCAGTGTCAGTTGATGTGCCATCCATTTGTGTTGTTTGTGTAGCGTTAGAAGTTTCGCCATTATTTTCAGTAGTACCAGTATCAAGATTATCTAAGGCATCTTTACCGTCGCTACCGTCTTGGCCATTACTACCGTCTTGGCCATTACTACCTGAATCTCCTTTTTCCCCTTGGCTAGAAGCGGCGCTTTGAGCTATTGCTGAACCTGCGGCCAGAGCTGCTCCTGAAGCTAACATACCCGTGTCGCTCGATGCTGACCCTGCTGATTGGCCGTGACTAGAGTCGGTTGAAGTACCCGTGTCGCTCGATGCCGACCCTGCTGATTGGCCATGACTAGAGTCGGTTGAAGTACCCGTGTCGCTCGATGCCGATCCTGCTGATTGGCCATGACTAGAGTCGGTTGAAGTACCCGTGTCGCTCGATGCCGACCCTGCTGATTGGCCATGACTAGAGTCGGTTGAAGTACCCGTGTC